>JABSSQ010000140.1 GCA_013213905.1 Verrucomicrobiales bacterium
ACAGAGCATCAACTGATGTTTCCGCGCAAAGGCCTGCCAGGCCGCTTGTTCAATCAGCTTTCTCCCCACTCCATTTCGTCCGGGAGCCAGGAGGAGGACCCCTTTCGGTTTCGACTCATAAGTCGGATGCCAAAAGTAGAGATCCGCGCGCTCGATCGTTTCGGAGACTGGAAACGAAAGGCGGGAAACACCCTTCATATCAGGAGATGAAAGTGTGTATTCAGGTATAGCTCCCTGTGACACTAGAGCTGAACGCCCACCGAGGACGACCGCTATCGCAGCAAAGAGACAGAAAGGCTTTCGCAACAGCATAGCAATTCCCCGGTTCATCAGCACTCCAACGACGAATTCAACGATCAGGATTCTTTGGCCGGCGGCATGCCCCAGGCGTTAGCCATGGTTTCATTGGGCAGCTTGATGCGCTGCCCTTCTGGTACCCACTCCCCTTCGTCTTTCGGGTAAACCTCGTGATTAATGAAATCGCCAAAGTAGGGCGCCTTTTCCAGATCTTCGCGGAAGAGATCCGCCGGTGTCACTGTGCCTTCATCCCCGGTTTCTGTCCTCAGGTCCGCACGGTCGCGAAGATTCAGGACATATTCAAAAAAGCTATGAGACAGCAGCTCAATGTCATCGCGGGACCGGTGCCCGAGACTGGGGCCTGCCTTGATCATCATAGGGAACCCCTGCTCCTGACCTTTGAGGAAAAACTGGCGTGACTGAGCGTAGCCGCCATCAATCTCTCCCGTGGTCACCAGCCAAATCACATCGGAAGCCGCTTCCACGGGCTCCTCGTAGTGCGCTCCGATGTGAGTGTGCACCGCGAGGAACTTGTCAGGGTGCCGCAAGGCGATACGATTGGCATAGACGGACCCCCGAGACTGGCCGTGAAGAAAAAAGTTTTCGCGCGGCAACTTGTATTCGCGGCAGACCTTCTCGATCGCTTCGAGCCAGTATTCCCCTATCTCGTCGTATTTCGCGGAGAGCGCTTCCATGGCCTCTTCGTCGAGGCTGAAGATACTCGTTCCCCTAGGCACGAGTGAGGCCGTGTTCCAAGTGATCATGGCGAGATCATTTCTTTCGGCCAAAGCCACGAGATGATCGTCGGGTCGTTTGAGACGGTTCAGCAGCGTGGTGTCCTCCTGCTGCCAGGTGCAGAAACACATCACCCCTTTCAGCTCTCGCGGTTCGTCCGAACCGACTGATCCTGGAATGCGCACATAGAGACTCAGCTCGGGAATTTCCTCGATGCGAGTCTCCAGGGTGAATTGCTTGATTGTGGGCACCGGAACCTGAGGCCGATCCCGACTCAACAACTGCCAGGTACCAGCCACGATCTGGTTGGGAAACCAGACGTAGTCTGCCGGGTCCACTCCCTGTCGGCTCTGTGACAACGTGAGCGGTTGACTGTCCCGGTAGCGCCACCAGAAACCATTGCCGCGGCCCAAGGCGGCAACCCCTTCAATGAAGGTCCGATTAAATTCATCGATGTATCCCTGATCCAGGTTTCCCCGTCCATTGGCCAGCAGACAAACGCGATTCGCCTGGTGGACTTTGCGCAAGTCCTGCAGAAAAAACAGACTGGGAAAATGGAGTTCCGGCGAAGGCGCGACAATCAGCCCCGGAGGCATCCGGGTTCCTTGAGGCATCGTCGCAAACTCCGGCGTGCCGGAAGCCACCCAGGTGAGAAAACGATCAGGCCGGCGCACCATGAGATGCTGCATCCAGTAGGCCGGACGCCCCTCTCCCACCCAGACAATCGGCAGTTCTTTCAGGTCCTTGAATGGGCCTTCATCCAAAAACTGGAAGAGCCGCCCATCCAAATAATTGACAGCGCTATTGTAGGTCCTGATTCGCTCGCCCTTACGGATGTTAAAAACGAGGACGGCCCAGCCTTGCTTCTTCGCAAAGTCGATCCATTTGGCATCCTGAAAGATGCGCTGGGGTCGTTTGTCGTCGATCGCGAACAGCAGGATCCCCTTGCGATCCGGCCCCAGCTTGTTGTGGTGGAATTCAATCCGATCAAAGGCCCTGGGTGGTTTCGTGATGTACTTGGAGAACATCTTCACCACCATGGGCGGTTCGGAGGAGCGCTTGACGCAGAGACTATCCCAGGCGCCTTGCAGTTCTCCATTGGGAAACCAGATGAAGCTGGCCAGTTCATTCGGGCGACCTCGTTCCAGGACCTCTTCCGTGAGCGGTTCGCCCGTCTCGACGTGCACCCAGCGCTCCGCCTCAGGGGCGGGTTGCATCGAATCCCTCAGAAACTGCAACGCCAACTCGTCCTCAACTTCAGGATTCAACTTCAAGTTGCCCTGGCTCGCAAAGAAGGCGAGGCGGCGGCTCAAGTCCTGCTGCCGCATCGTCATCACGAATTCCTGGGCCCCTCGACTGTTGGCTCTCGAACCAAGAAACATCCCAGGTGCCATTTCCGGAGCGGGTGCTTCTTCGTCCATGCCACGGCGGTTCATTTTCAATTTTGGAAAACGACGAACCCCTTTCACCGCCCAGGCACGGACCTGGGAACGTCCTTCAAGCCACTCCGGCATGAGCCAATCCGCTCCCTCTCCCTGGGCATAAGCCACCACTGGCAAACGTCGTCGCTCTTCCCCATCTTCCCCAGCCGGTTGATTCGCCAACTGCTGTTCCGCCATCCATCGGGAGATCTGGCGCTGTAGCCACGAACCCGCTCCCCGGCGTTTGGCCACGGGAATGTCTGGTTGAGATTCAATACCGACAACAGCCAGAGCCCAGTTCCATTGTTCGCACTTCCAGCGCCAGGATTCCTGAAGCGCCGGATCCATCGCGCTTTGAGACGGTGCCACGATCAACGCGATTACTCGAGGCGCTTCTTCGGGTTGATAATACCAGCCACTGGCTTCGGCAAAGAAAGCACTCTGCCCCAAGGATTCCCACTCCGACTCCGGAGAATCTGCCCCGGCATCCTGAGACTGCGCGCTGTTGATGGCGGATCCTAAACCAATCGCGAGGATGGCCAGAAACCGGGTCACAGAGGGGCAAACTTTCATCATCGCGACACTCATCTCCCTCAGGCGCTCTCGGCGTTGGCTTTCTCTTGGCTCGGCTTGTCAGGAGCATCCGAAGCTGGCTCCGGATCTGATGAATCGGCGGAAGCCTTGGAGTCGGGCTCCTCTGCGGCCTTCGGCTCAGCCCCGTCACTGGCCGGGACAATCCCGTTCATGCGATCCTGCTGGCGTTGCCATTGAGCTGCCTCGTTTTCGCTCAGTTCGGGATAAGGATGTTCCACCAGGTTCCAGGCTTCTGCCATCTGCCAATTGGGCAAGCCCACCATCCATGGCACCGGCACGCCTTTCCTCGCTTCTTTGCTGATGAGTCCACCCTGGCGCCAGTCAGCGGTGATGCCGGAACGATGCACCGCTTCCACGAACCATTCGCCATCGTTGGTTGGCTTGGGACGCTGGGGAGCGTAGTCGTTCCAGAGAAAGCCTTCCGGGATCTCAGGACGAATGGCGATGGTCTTGTCAGGATTGTCAGGGTCCTGCTGAAACACGGTTCGATATTTTTCCGGCACAGGAGGTTTATCCCAATCCTTGAGCCAATATTCCGGAACACCACGTCCCTGATTGAGCGAGAGCACATAGTCAAAAAACTCCGCTGCTAGCGCCCGATTGACCCAACGCGAACCCGGGCCGCCACCAGGATAACGCTTGTAGAGCACGGGCCACTTCTTGTTCCGAGCCAGCTTGGCAAAATCAAACGCTTCCTTCTTACCGGCCGCTCCCCAACCGGTCGTCACCAGCCAGGGAACTTTCGGCGTGTTAACCAGCTGCTCGTAACCCGTGGCCGAATGCAACTGAACCGCCGCCCAGGGATAGGCTTGCGCCATCATCAATCCGTAGCGAGCCGCCGAACCGTCACAAGCCAGGATCCATCGATTAGGCGACCAACCGCGCTCCCGGCACACCTTTTTAATCGCATCAATCATTGCGTCGCCGACGGGAATGAAAGCCCGATCTCCGTCCGCCACCTGTTTCGCCAAGGCCTTCTCCGAGCCCGCCGCCTGCGTCGCGTCCTGGTGATAGCCATGAGGCCACACGGTTATGCTGTTCCAAGCAACGACAGGAAGGCCGCGCTCGGCCGCAAACCCCAGCAAAGGATCGTTCCGATTGCCCAGATTACGGCCCAGTTCCTCATCCTTCTGGCGCTTGGTCAACCAAACCACCACGGGGCGTTGATTACCCACCAGTGGTTCTACTGCTTCGCCAGGAGGCTTCACCCAGAGTGTCTGCTCCTTGCCGCCAGCCTGAAAGGTAACCGCTTCAGCCGGGTAAAACTTTGGGGCGACGCGCTCACGATTGAGAAGGCGCCAGGCCCCGGCTACTTCGACATTGGGTAACCAGGAATGATGTAGCTGCGGCGCTTTCCCTTCACCAGGTGGCATTTCCGTGCCCTGACTCGACAACCAATAGCCGGCTCCCTGCACTTTCCCCTGGTAGACCGCCATGACAAATTGGCGGTAAAAACGCTCCAGGAAGGCGTTATCGATCAGATCCTTTTCACTCCCCACAAACGTCACCTTTTGCTCGCTGGCATTAAGCCGGCGCAGATCACCAAAGTATCGCCATGCGTCGGCGTATTCTTCGCGGCTTACCGTCATGATGATCCCAGGTGGATACGCCACGTCTCCTTCACGGAAACTCACCATGGGATATTCGAGCGCTCCACGGACACCCCAGAATTGCCACTTCTCCGGCTCCGCCTGGATCGCGCGCAGCATCCACTTGGCGCTGGCTCCGCTGGCATAAGCAATCCGCTTGGGGTTGCCACGGAACTTCTCCTTGATGGCTTGGTTAATCTGCCTGGCCAGCTCTTCCCCTACGGCATCCCGATCCGTGATCTGTGGTTTGAGTTTGTAGCCCAGTGAGAGCAGGCCAAATTCGTTCTTTTCCGCGAGGTTACGCCAGGCGGGTTGGGCGATGAGAGCGCCGGCTTGGTTGAGGTCACCCGCGAGGACGAGGACAGCCTTGGAGCCGTTGGCTGGGGAAAAATGGTGAGATTCGAAGATTTCGAAGTGGGAAGGTGACTGCACTGCGCTGCGCCCCTCGTCTTCGTTGGCTACGCCTTGAGCAACGAGAACACCAGAGGCGAATACCAAACTGATAATCACTAAGCCCACCCCTTTTATCGAACCTTCAGTTTTTCTATTCATCATCTAGTTATTGCAAATCATCCCCTATGAAATCCATGATACCCTTTTATATACTCCTGAAAATCAATCTCTACTAAAAAACGCACCGAGAGTCACACTAAAATCGAAGTCATTTTTCTACACTGAGGAGCAAGGCATCGATTTATCGCTAGAGTTGCTAGTTGACAACCAAAATGACAAACCTCTCTTCAGATGACAATACTCTATAAGAGCATAATGTGTACACTCACAATGCTACGAAAATGAGTAGTGAAGTGCGGTCAAATCCCATTGAAGCGTCGCCCATTTCGAAAAACATAGCTCCGCCCACTCTAGGAGAATTTTCAGTCATACCTTCGACGTCCCGCCTAACCAGGTCCACGTCTTCAAAATCCATTCTTGAATTGATAGTTAATACTCCCCATCACCGCTTCCAACCGCTTTTCGAGTGACTCAGTCATCCGAAAGAAACCCAAAAACTGATACACTCTCGTTCTTTCCATCGTCAAAAGAAACATCTATACTGAGGTAATCCGAGGAACGTTTTTCCAACGGAATCGATACGGCTAACAATTCTCCCTCGCTACGAAAGGTGCACGTCTCGCCGGATCCAAGTCTTACCATTTTGATCATTTCATCAACTCCTCCAGCAATTTCTATCATGACCTCATCCTGACCACGCGCCGCGACTACACCAGTAGTGAGGAGCCTTCCACCTAAATACCTGTAGGTAAAAGACTTTGTTTGAGAAATTCCATTTGGCCCATGAAATTCTACCCAATCTTCGCCGTTCCCTTCTGCAGTTCGAGGAGTCAATTTCAATCGCCACTTGAGCATCCATGAACTCGATGTGAATGCAGAAACCGAATGCAGCTCACCTGTCACGTCAAATCTGCCACTATCACTTGCACCCACCATCCAATCCGCCGGATTTGGTGGTGACTTACTGTTATAGAGAACGCCGACATCAAGGGTGACCGGGTTCTCACCAACTTCGATCCCAATTAAGTTGGGATAAATGTCCAATTTTCCAGTTCGTTGAGCTACTACTTCTAATAACTCACCACCTCCTTGAAGAAACGAGACTAAGACCTGAAATTCTCTTCGTGTCTCACCGGATTCCAATTTTGCCTCCACCGGTATGACCACAGAAGTATTTGGTAAGATTAAGTTATCCTCGATCTTTGCAACGGCACAGCCACATGAAGTGGAAACACTCTGCAGAAGAATTTCATTCTTACCGGCATTCTTTATGAGAAACTCACCCGATAGAACGATTTCATCATCAGTGTTAGTTTCCAATACTAAAACAGGAGGACTAATTTGGAATTCAGGTGGATTCTCTTCAGCATCGTGAAGTAGGAAAAATGCGCCGCTAGCAAATGCAATGCTCACCAAACAAATAGATACGATAAGCGTCCTCATTTGACTAAAACAGCGTAACCGCTCCAAATCTGATCTATTTCCTCGTAATCAAAAATCTTAGTTTCGCCGTCATTTAGGAGAGGATCATACAGCTCAACCTCTCTCTCTTTGAGAATACGACCAACAGAATAGTGCCCTTCTCCTTCAATCTCGAAATGAAAAATAACAATGAGCCCAACTTCCAAAAAAAGCTCTACATCTGCATGAACAGCTTTTACAGATACCCCATGATCCTCAAGTACCTCTTTAATCAATCCGATACTTATGGGTTCGCCGTTAACTGACTTCAATTTTTGGAAAGAGATTCTTTCCAGATCAATCCCCCTAGCAGTCGCCACAATACTAACTGCAGTTTCTGCGCAATTAAAGCTACTAAGAAAAGGGTGACTGCCTGAACATACAGCTTGCGTGCAGAGTCCGAGAGAACATAACAATACGCAAAACACCAAACCGACCTTCTTCATCACGATCTATTTTTGATTCCTAGCGATCAGAACTGCTGCTCTCCTTGGATCCCAATCGCTCCCCTGCTCTCAAAATATCCGCTCCAATTTCAATGGTTTTGTTCGTTTGGTTGTCGCGGACGACATCTCCAGGTCTAATTGGGTAGGTTAGCCCCTTCTTCACAACATCATCAGAAACACTCTGAATTTCCTTCACCTCTAACATGTGGGAAAACAGTAAGTAGCTTCGTTCAACATCAAACGAAGGATCCGACTTTTCAATGCCTCTAATGGTTTTGTCTAGAAAATAACTGGATAGCCCATCAGACATTTTTATCTTGATCGCTCTGGGCAAAAAAAATGTGGGCGAGAGTTCCATCGGGTCCGAAAACTCCATCACAGCTGTCAACGCTGCATGCGGTTCGCTTCCCTCTCGATATCGATGCAGCTTTATTCGAGTGGGCATGAAAGCATAGCGCTCATCCAGGGTAATGGCGCCCTCAACGTGAAACGCGAGTTTGCCAGATGGAACTGATCGGATTTCGCGATTTTTGACTGAAAAACTAACTTGAGTACGCCCTTCCTCATCTTGTCCAACCTCGATGGAGTTCTCTGCCGCAGCACGTACGATCAATTCCATCAAGTTTTCGCTAACGAAGTTCAGTCTCTCTCCGTGTGCGAACCCCTTGTCTACGTCGATCGGAACTCCGCTAAATAGTGAAAACAACAAGGGAAAGTTTCGCCACGACTTCGAGTCAATCTGAGTCAGCGATTGGCTCGGTTGCATGTATGTTGCTCCATCAAATATCTCAGCAAACCCTTCGGAAACCACGGAATATTTACCTTTCGACCACAACAATTCAATATCGCGACTCCTCTCCCCATTATTTAGTCTGGAAAGATCCCCCATTTGACCAGACAACCACTCTAAATGACTTTCCTTCCACCACTTTTTATTGTCGATGACTCGAGCGGGATCCCCACCGGACTCAACCTCTAGCCCGAGTGCGACGGCCTTACGAAACTCTTCAAGTTCTTCACCAAGAGCAACTCCATAGGAATAATTTACAACCCACTGGCCTTCTGATGCAGCATTCAGCCACGCTCCGACCAGATCAGGCGCTTTACTCTTTGGAAAAGACAAGCTTTGCTCTGATTGAGCACTAACGGACAGCCAAGCAATGTGGAAAAGGACTAGATGAACTCCAGCCCAAAGCAATTTCAGATTCATTCAAATCCTTTTAATCAACGATAATAATTCTCCATCCACCACAGATATCTGCATTCTCAATATGCGTCAAATTTTGCTCTTCACGAGTGGCCGCCGGTACTTGACCGGAATATAGACAATTACCAGCGGAGGTCACTTTGCAATCAGACAAATAGGAATCACCATTTGCCCCCTCGTCTTTACAGTAATTTTTGGTTTCCTTGTATTCAGAAGTAGTACCTTTGTCCACTCCCACCTTCTTGAATGCTTCTTCTAATTCTTTCGTTCCATGGCACGTCATCGGCCATTCCCTCCGTGACGCACATTTGTGAAGACCTGTAAAATCCGAACACAGGGAACTTACTCTAGCTTTGCAATAATTATGCCTTCTTGTGGCAGCACAACAATCAAGATCCCAATGTGTTCCAGGGTCCCAAGCCGCGCCTGCATCCATCGCCTCCTTTGCAGTCATATCTACAGAACCCCTACTTCTGCTCTTCCTTGCCTCTTCATCATTGAGGATTTCCTCAATAGGGGAATCTCGCGTGCTATCATCGTCCAGACGACCAGTTACCAGCACCATCTCATCCGCAGACAATTCTCGATAAGTCGGAGATTCATCACACCACACAGAACTCGCAAAAAAGATCACAATTAATGCAAGAATCTTCTCACTACCCAATTTAGTATGTCTAGTTTTCATTGTTTAGAATTTAGTTTATTCAATAGAAATTCTTTCAATCCAGTAGGATTTTGTGAAGACATTAGATGAGGCATCTCGATATCATCAACCACCTCATCATAGATGGCCCCTTCGCGAGGCATGATACGTGCAACAAACTTACCGTAACGAGTAAACAGATTCCAGCCTTCACCAGATTCGACAGGCTGCACAATCCCACCGTCATCAATTGGCTTCAGATCTGCGATGAGCCCATCTACGTAGGTCACTGAGACACGAACACCGCCGATACCTTTTTCTTCTCTAAGCACCCCACCAAACTCGTTATACATTGCCGAATACACCTCTTCAAATTCGTCACCATCACCTTTCACCATGATTTTTCCAACCTTGCCAAACCCGGCCCCAGGAATCCCTACGAATTGCCTCCGCACGACCCCACCATCCTTGTAACCACGCTCAACCGCCAATGCTTTTGGAAAAAACTGATACGACTCCGACTTTCCACCAGAATCGGTAAGCCGGATGAGAGGATACTTACCATCTTCACTATTGACATCTACAACTTCGTATATTGCCTGATCCCTCCTCAAAATTCTTCCGGTGTCCGAAAGCCATACTAACTCCCCCTGCTCAACTCTTTCGCCATCGTGATAATTTGCGAAACGAATCCCTTTTCTCCCTGAGTTTGTCGCTTCTCCAAATTCGATTGGGACAAATTCCGCCTCGTAGCCAAAATTCGTGACATACCGATCCATCACATCCACCAAATCCACAACAAAACCTTCCGCCATGATCGGCAATTTCCGGTAGCTAAATTCAATTTGATAGTCATCGCCATATGCCAATTTTCTTAGAAGCCCCTGCTCATACTTTGCTTCAAGCAAACCAGCCCCCCTGCTACCGTTTTCTGCTATCCTTACAAAACCTTTTTCTGGTGATCCAATCCAATTGAGCGTTTTTCCACCCGGCGTCGTCAACTTCGACAAGCTACCACCAGCAAAATCAAACACCCAACCGTATTTCTGATCAATCATCTGAAGTCGCCCCTCCCCTCGAGAATCAAGCTGTGCCTTCCAGGAGCCCGTTTTTGAAGCGTAGTCAAATTCAGAAGTTTTATACAAATAGACCACACCGCCCGCTATTGTTGTCATGCGAACTGCATCGTCACTTAACTGGACAACACTAGATTCAAGCATGGGAATCCACCAACCTTCACCCAATCCGGAACCAGCATAGAGTTTCTGCTTACCAGATTTCTGTACTCGCAACGGTATGTTGTATGATTCTTCTTGATCCCGTACCCTGAGATCCTCTTCCAACCGCCACCACAAGTTCGCCTCGCCGCTCTGATTGGCATTCCCTAGAACATTCCGTTCGTATCCAAATATATCCCACGCTTTCACGTGTTCAGCAAAGAGGGCCGTGACCTGCTTCCAAAAAGTGAGACGTGCGTAAACTGGAGTTCTGCCTCAGAATAGAGAGCAGAACGAATGAAGAGAAGCAGATTCAGCGAAGAACAGATCATCAGCATCCTGCGGGAGGCCGATGGTGAGAGCACGGTGA
>JABSSQ010000141.1 GCA_013213905.1 Verrucomicrobiales bacterium
CACCAGATCCCAGACATAACACCGGCGAAGTGGGCGGAAGAGAAGCATAGCCAAAAGCGACTGGCGTCATAAACGTCGTATCGCCAGTGCTCTGACCTTTATGACTTGCGCCTGTCAAACCGGGCTCGTTTGACGCTTACGGAAGACTGGGAGAGCGAGCGCGTTAAGAAACTGATGAAAGAGGCGTCCTCCATCAACCACCTGACCGAGGGCGATATTCCTGTCTACATGACCTACAGCCGCCCCAATAATGACGTGACCGAAGAGACTCCCGGTGCTGTCTGGGTGCATCACGTCAAACTCGGGCTCAAACTCCAGGAAGCGATGGGGGAACTGGGACTGGAGTGTCTCGTGACTGGTCCAGATGTGAAGCCTGATGAAGATCCCTATCGATCTCTGGAAGCGTTCTTGATCGCGAAGCTCAAAGAGTGACTAAATTGCTGGGAGAAATGGGATCGCTACTCAAAAAGACTAGGCTTATCCTCGATCCAGCTTTATAAGGGCGAAACGTGTTTCAACTCGGTCGGGAAGCCCTTGTTCAGAAGCTGTTTTAAACCATTTGGCAGCTTCTTCTGGTTGGTTGTTGCGGAGATGGCGATAGCCGGCGAAGCAGGCAACTACACACTTCTGTGCGGCGGAATTGGCTCGTCTCATCTCTAAGTCTGGATCAGCATTTTGATGAATGATACCGAAGGCCATTCGGGTTTCTTCGGAACAATCATTAAGGCAACTGAGTAGCCAGGTTCGAGTGGCCTTCTCGGCAGTGGAATTTGGCTCATCGCAGAGCAGGGAAAGCCGGAGAACGGTCTCCTGGTGTGGGGAGGAGCGAAGAGAGCGTAGGTGAATCGCTGCTTCTTCTGTCTTTCCTTCAAGCATGAGGCAGAAGGCAAGGAGCAGTTCAACGTCGGGAGAAGGGCCGGAAATTTCGAGGCTTTTGCGAGAAGCTTTGATGGCATTCGCGTAGTCTTCCTTTGCATAGTATTGGCCGGCCAGTTCGAACCAGTTGGATGGATCTTCAGGATAGAGTTGAGTCATGCTTTCAAGCACCTGGATCGCAGCATTCATCTGCTCTCGCCGAATCAGCATGTGTGCCAACTTGACGTAGGTGGATTGACTCTTTCGGAGTTCGAGCGCCCGATGGTAACAGTTCGAAGCCAGCTCAATGTTTCCCAGAGCCTGCCACGCTTCTGCTGTTTTGATCCAGTTTTCAGCATCTTCGGGATTTGCTTCGGCTTTAGCCGCTCTCTCATTCGCGATGTAGGTTAACCGACGGATTCGGGTTGCTTGAGGGCTCGCAAACAGGTCAAAGACAAGAGCCTGTGATACATCTTTCAAGGCAAGAACCACCTCGAGATAGGAACCTGACAAATCGGGGGTTTCAAAATTGGGGCCATCGAATACGAACTCGAGTTGCCCTTCGCCAGTTTGCTCTTCAAACCGTCCTTCGTATCGTTTTCCTGCCCTGATCAAGGTTACCGACTGAATTAATTCGCGTCCTCCGCAGACAGTGTAGGGATAACCAGGAGTGTCGTAGATCTTCTGCTGGCTGATCATGAGCGCCAGGCCAGTGTCCATTGGGAGAAAGGAGCTCTGTTCGATGCTCAGATTTACCTGGAGCACAGGACCAACGAAGATTGGGCGCGCCTTAACAATTCCACCGATTGCGCCCATTTCTTCTTCGTATCGCCGGAGTAGAAATCCGCGCCGTTGAAACGGCTCGACCCAATTGGAATTCTTCGGCAGGTGGGAGCGATTGGTGTGTCGATGAGATGCGAGAATGACGTCCAGTTCAGGGAAGACATCCCTGGCATTCCGATCTTCCAGATCCGATGCAAACTGCTCGGGCGGAACATGATCGAAAACATGATTGAGTCCGGACCGAATGGTTCCGGAGAGGAAGTGGTGGTAGAAGCCCATATCCTTGGTCAACTGGGCAGGCTCTACTGGTGACCAGGGAGAATATTCTGCCCAGATGTTGTTACCCTTGTAGTGACTCTCGATGACTCGTCGGCTCGGGACCAGCCAGGCTCCTCCAGCGTCGAACTCGAAAAGTGCCTGGTCAGGATCGTTTGCGGTTCGCCAAACCGCATTTCGCAGATCACGGAAGCTACCGGGCGCCGAAGGTGTCAGGTCGCTGAGATAGAGCATCGAATTTCCAGAGCGCCCGGCGACTTCGAAAAGTGGCTCGAGATCTGCTACTGCCAACCCCAGGGTGCCAATGTCGCCGGTGGAGAGGCGTAGCCGGGAAACCAACTCCCAGTCCTCTTTGTCTCCCCAGGCTAGCAAATAGAGAACTTCTGCCCCGGAACCGCCGATAGTATCCGGTTCAGCCTTCTGCTTGGCCAGGGTCTCCCTGAGATCGCCGCGGATCGCGTCTAGATGATTTTTGTCGTAGAAATCGAGGTAGGCTGGATAGCCGGTGTATTGGTGTTTTTCCTTTAGCCAGTGTTTGCCGGAGTTGATGCCATACTGGTGTAGCGTTTGAGCCGCGTTTCTGCCGATGTTTTGATCTTCGCTTTCGAGAAGTTTTACCAACTCACCGTTTTCGATTGTTCCGAGGCGAGCCTCCATCCATCCCACCGTCGCGATGGTATGCCAGTCAATATCCAGTCGGTGACCGGTTTCAAGGATCAGGGGAATATCCTTCTCGTTTCCGCCAATTGCGAGCAATCGAAGTGCCGCATTGCGAGTTACCTTGTAGGCATTCCAGCGTGGCCTGTGTTCTTCCTCAGAGACTCCTTCGGGAGCTACCCATTCGACAATCTCCATCGCTTTCAGGGCTCTGCGAGCCAGTTCCAGTTCCTCCTCCAGTTCTTCGCCATTTAGCAGGGAGGGGCGGGGCATTGCCGGTGGAAGAACCTGTTCTATATGATTGAACTGGGCGAGGTCGCTGCGGAGTCTCGCCGTGGACTTCATGGCGGATAGCACACTCTCACGAATAATCTTGTTGTCCGATTCCTCTTCGTTCTCTCGATATCGGTAGAGGTGAAGCCATTGTCCATTTGGAAACTCCGTGACCAACCGGGTTTTTTCTCCGGGAAGTATGTCGGCAGTTTGAGTTGGAATATGGGTGTGCCAGGGTTCAATGAGGTAGGTGCCAATCGGTAGGGCAACGTCTGGTTCATCCGGGAAAACACCTTGATAGATCTCATTGGGATCGATCTCGCTGAAGGCGTCAGGCTGCTGATTACCAGCGCTACCAAGTTTCCTTCGGGCTTCAGCGACGTGGTCGGAATCGAAAACCCGGTAGAGATCGTAGCCAACGGTACCTGTATTACCCAGTCGATCTTTCACTCTGAATTCAAAAACTCCCTGTTGTCCTGTGATGTTGGAAAGGTGATCGATATCTTTCTTCAACGTCGAAACGACTTGCGAGAGTTTTTGAAGGGACTCCTCATTCCGAACCCCGTTTATGAGCGGTAAAATTTCGGTTTTGATTTTCGCTACCGATTCGGCGTTGAAATCCTCCCATGAGGCATCCAGTGCTGCATTTTGCCAGAGCTCCAGATCGCTATCGAGAACTGACCCGGGGGGATCGATCAATCCCGTGGTGGCCACGCGGGATACGGAAGTCAAACCGGGCTCTGAGTTCTGAAAATTGATGGAAAGAGAAGGCGCCGCTATAATGGAGTCAGTGATTCGGGCATAGGCTCCGGCTGACAAGGTCATAGCCTGATGTTCGCCGGAAACGATGACGTTATTCGAAAGCAGGAACCTGCGAGAGCCTTCGAACCATGAGCCTACGCCACCAGGATTGAGAAGCAGATTGTCACTGACACGAACTGTGGGAGCATTGTCAGATCCGCCGGCCTTGATCGTAAGTGGTTGAGCATTCGATAGGATCGTATTCCTAGTTATGCTGAGGCTTGAGCCCTCGCTTAGCATTGTCGTGATCCCGTGTCCAGGCCCGAAAACATGGTTCCGGACGCAGACCGCCTCTTGGGGGGAAGTCAGGTATACCTGTGTCGTGTTGGTATCGCCAGGGGGTGACTTGGGGTTGAATAGATTCCGGACAAGGTAGATCGATTTCCCCGAAGCATTAAAGCTTACGCTCTGGTCCACTTGATCAAACTGGCAATCAACAATAGAAACATCTCCACTCGATTCTGCGGCAACGCACAGTCCGGCGTTCGATAGGTCGGTGCCGCGCAGAGTAAGTGGAGTGTTATTCAAAGCCACTACCGCTGTGTTCTCTGATGAAACAAACTTAGACTCGCTTATGTGAGCGACAGCTGACTCTGCATAGACGCCTGTTCCCCGTGGCGTATCAACCTCAACTCCCCGCAAATATATTTCGCCACCGTTGCAGAAGACGCCATGATTAGCTGTGCCGGCAGGTCGAAGCGTTAGGTTTTTTATGGCTAGTTTCCCGCCCGAATCCACTACGACTGCGGATTCGTGATCTCCTCCCGTGAGAACCGAAGAACCATCGTCGGCACCGATGATCGTGATACGCCTGTCATTGGTGACATGCACGATGCCTGGCGTTTCTCCAGGAGGGAGCTGCAAGACTGATCCATCGGGGCAGGTTTCTGTCAGAGCGCGCAAGTCGGTGCCGGGAGTGATCGCCTGCACTGAAGAGGCATTGTCAGCATTGACAGATTGATACAAGCAGGAACGCCACATCGATTCGAACTGGGACCTCTCTTCGGCGGAGTTCAGGTTCTGACTGAGCGATTTTGCCAGTTCCTGTTCCTCATTGCTCAAAGGAATTGCCGCTCCCAGTCCAATCAAAGCCGTGGCGAGATCGCCCCGGCCTGCTTTCAGTGCCGACAGTAGCGGAGTGTCTCCTCCTTCGTTCCTCAAATCGAGCCTTCCTCCTGCCTGATAGAGTCGTCGAAGGGTCTCGGGCACTGCCACCGTGCAACTTGCAAGATGCATCGGTGTGTTTCCATTTTTATCGGCAGCTTCAACGTCTGATCCAGCAATAATCAGGGCGATGATAACTTCGTCGTGACCCTGTTTACATGCGGCAAGAAGAGGAGAATGTTCGTCGAGCGTGTTAGGATTGGATCCGGAACTTAGCAGCTCGGTGAGTTGGTTCAGGTTGCCGGAGGCAGCTGCGCGCAGGAGCTTTTCGTCAGAGCTCCAGAGAAGGGTAGCTGTCCATAGCAGGACCAGGACTATAAGAGTTCGAGTCTTCATGCTCTAGTCGGCCTCCCCACTGATTTTCTTTCCCAACCAGTCGATGGAGGAAGTTATTTTGTTCCAAAGCCCCGCGACCGATTCTACGAAGCCGGGACTGTCGTCATCGTCGTCATCTTCAATCGGCACGTTTGAAGAACCCGAATCCCAACCGGAATTACTCGGGGGCGAGTAGTCGCGAGGAGGGGGGCGAGTGTAGGGACGTTCCTCCGGTTCGGGCTCCTCATCCGGAAATTCTGACTCGTCTGGTTCCGGAGGAAGTGGTTCATCCGGATTCTCTTCATAGGGGTCAAGAGGATCCGGTTCCGGTTCGCCGGGAGGAATCTCCCCGTCAGGCTCCGAATCTTCGGGCGCGTCTGCGCTGGATCCTCCCGAGCTTCCGCTGTTCTCTATCGCTTCAGTAACTTTCTTAAGCGCGCCAACGAGACCGCCGCCCCCGCTGCCCAAGTTGTAGGGAGCATCGTTGCCGGAAGATCGTCTTCGTTGAGTAGCGGAGCGTTGACGGCCGCTATTTGTTGGGAACTGAAACCCAGTAGAGCTGCCTCGGCGAGTTGCTCTGGATCCGGTCGCTTGATTCACGACTCGACGCCCAGCTGACCTCTCGGGCGGGCTGTCGGCAGATGAACTTGGGCTCGCTTCAGTATCGCTAGCCACTTCTGGTGAAGTCGCACTTTCCGGATCGGTGTTATTGGCTGCATCGCCGTTTGAATCATTGGTCTTCGAGTCTTCATCACTCGAGGGAGGGCTGTCATCAGGGGGAGGAGCGGGCGAATCAGGGGAGTTTGATTCGGGCATGGAATCCGGCGGGGAGGTTGGCGGAGTATCTGTTGGAGTGTTTTCGGCAGGCTGATTCGATTCAGTGGAGTTGCCGTTGCCATTGTTTGCCGAATTGTTCGAATTGGGTGCTGGAGTAGTGTCCGGATTACTATTGCTGGAGGAATGCGGGGATTCGGATGCTGCTTCCGGAGGGGCGAATGAGGGCGGGTCGAAGTTCAGCCCACCGTTTCGTCTCGGGCTTAAGGATCCTCCCCGGTATCGGCCACCTCCACCCATTCGCAGAGGGCGGGAATGACTCATCGAGGCGAGTTCGGGCCATTCCTCTTCGTCTTCTTCATCTCCCTTCTTATTCGCTTCTTCCATCATCCTTGTGATCTCACGTAGAGGGTTGGAAAGTTCTTCGCCGATGATTTTTCCCGCCTCATGGGCAATGACGGCTCCGGTAGCAAAGACTCCGAGAGGCCCGGGAAGCATCTGTGCTGCGCCCAGGACAGAAGGTTTGGCGAGGAATTCTACAGCATCCATTGCGGCAAACGGGCCGACCCTAGCCAGTCGCCCCAGTGCCCGTCTGCCAAGGTTGCGCCCCGTTCGACTAAGGCGACTTGCTGCATTTCGGCTAAGCTGACGGGAAGACTGATCCCGGAGTTCTGATGTGGCCGCTCTTCTTGCTCTTCCATCTGCCCAGGTCTCATTCAGCGCACGGGTCGCTTGTTCTTTAGCTTCTCTCTTCCAAATGGCAGCATATCGACGATTTTCCCGTCGGACGCGATGGTTGATTTTCTCTTCCAATTCAGGTGAGACATCCATGCCATACTCTCGAAGCATGTTGGTCACATCGTTAGGGTGTACAAAGCGACGCTTCTTCTTCGGGTCCTGCTGTTCGAGGACTTGTTGGACCACATCCTTCAGGCGCACTTTTCTCTTTATCTTGGGAGCACCGGGTATGGGGTTACCTTTTGCGTCAAACTGGCGCAGCCTCGCTTCCTCCGGGCCAACGAGGGCATCGGTAAGGTACGCTCTCGTTTCCATGTACATGGAAACCCGGCTGCCAGAAACGTTCTTGCCGTTCATGCGGCCCGGTCTAAGGACACCGTTTGCATCCCGAACTAGTGCTCCTTTTGCCTCAAGTATTGAATGGTCAATCGCGTGCCGAACTTCATGCACGCCGGTGGCAGTCATTTCGGTTAAATTGCTGATGCCTTTTCTTCGTGCTTCGCTTGCTGTCACGTTTTCAAATACGTGGCCTATCTTGGAACTTCTGTTGCCGGAATTGCCGAGATGATTTACGCCGAGGATGCCTGCATGTTTTGAATTCGGGATTGGATTGTCCCATGCGCGAATTTCATAAACTCCGGTGTTCAGTGCACTGTTGATCGTTTTCGCTGCGTTTCGCCGAACGGATCGGGTTTCATTTGTGGCAATGTTTCGGATGTTGTCCCGAATGAGTCCCTCCTGTTGGGTGTTGCGCCAGCCAAAGTCCCGGTCGAATTCCCCAAGGACCTCAACTGGAGGAATGATTTGGGGAGCATTTGGCGTGGCGTTGGTACCTGTCGTGTCACGGTAGATGAGTGGGTTATTCAGGGCGTAGGAATAGACGTTTCCATCGCGGTCAATTCCAGCAGGATCGCGGGAGATGAAGCGGGAATATTCAGGTGAATAGTGCCGAGCGCCAAAATGAACTAGACCTGTAGAGGGGTCGACAGTTCCGCCTGCGAATTCGGGGGGCAGATCGAACGCTCCTTCAGAAAGAATCGTCTCGCCGCTGGCGGAGTATTGGAAACGTTTTACCGGAACTCCTTCGGAGTTGAGGACAGCAACCAGCGAGCCACGGAAGGAATAGACGGGGAAATAGGCTTCTCCGTCGCGAATCATAGAACTCCATTCGGTTGCCAGCAGCGAGGGGGTAAAAAAGCTGGTTTGCACCCCAGCATTGTCGAATTCAGCGAGACGACTGGATTTCGAGTAGAGCGTCCATCTCTCGTCGGTGCCTTCAATTCTCGCAATTGAACGACCGACGTGGTCGTATCGATACTCGATCGCATTTTCACCGGCCATAGCAACGCCTGTGAGCCGGTCTTCAGGGTCCCAGGAATATCGGTTACTGTCTTCACGGCCACCGGTTAGGCGCCCCGCTTTATCGTAATCGAGCTTGTGACCTGCCCACTGGGCGAGCTCCTGGTCGTCGTTGTAGACGGCTTCGGTTTTTCCCTTCGACAACGGGTTCCCGGCTGCGTCGTAAGAAAGAGTGACTTCGCGGCCATCCGGAAAGGTCTCCGAGACGAGTCGGTTGAATTCGTCGTAGCGATAGTGACGAATTCCTTCGGTGGTTTCAAGCGATTCGACATTTCCGCGAGAGTCGTAAGTCAGCGTTTCGAAATACACGACTGAACCATCTTCAGTCTTGGTTTCGCTTGATGTGATTCGACCAATATTGTCGTAGGAGCGGGTGGTGGATACTCCACTAGGGAGATTGGTGGATTCGAGCCTTCCTTTAGCGTCCCAGGAATAGGTGACTTCACCGGCTGGTGATGTAATAGAGACTGGGGCTCCGGCATCGTTGTAGCCAAATGAAACAACCTCTCCCGCTCCAGTTTTGAGATCCTTAAGACGACCGATATGGTCGTAGGAGTAGTCAATCTTTGCGCTTCGGCCTCTACCAATCGGATGAGATTCTGAGGCTACTCTACCCTGAGTGTCGTAGGCGTATTCATGACTGCCTTCAGGCGAGGTCACGGAGCTTAGCCAGCCTTCGTCATAATAGTGATAGGATCGGTTGAGTGCCTCGCCGTGCCTTACTTCGGTGAGAAGACCCCTAGTATTGCTTGTAGTCTGCAGAGAAGGCAGGCCTTCGGTTTCCTCAGTAACTGTTTTTGTCTCCGCGTCGAAACTGGACTGGAAGCGATTGCCTTGCGGGGTGATCCGAACATATCCCGCAAGAGGGTCGGGATATTCCCAGCGAGTCGTTTTGCCGTTGGGGTCGGTCAAGCTGGATAGTCTCTCCTGATTGTCATAAGTACGCTTGATCTCGGAGTTGTTGACTCGTTTTTCCAACAGCCTTCCGTTCTCAGAAATACGGAACCGAGAGACAGTGCCATCCTCGTCCATTACTTCGAAGCTTTGATTTTCTTCGTCGTAAGTAAACGTTTCTTCTCCACGAGTGGGCGAGACTCGTTTGATGAGGTTGCCCTCTTCGTCGTATTGATAGGTGGTAACGCCGGCTGGTCCTGAGATCGATTTGAAATCGCCGGTCTCAGTGTATTCGTAGCGGTAGAACTGTCCCAGCCTGTCGATGTATTCCTCGAGTTGTCCGCTGGCAGAGTATGAAAATGATTCCGAGGCGCCGTCAAAGTGTCGAATCGACTTTAATTTCCCAAGGTTTGGAAGATACTCGCGTATGGAACTGGTATCACCTCTACTGATTGTTTCGCGAAGTGGAAAAGGACCGTTCCCCCAATCGTATGATCTCGTTTCCTCCTGTGAGGTTTCCGATAAGATTCGACCTTTGTCGTCGTAGCTGAATTTCGTTTCCCTTCCACCTGGCTCAACCATCGACGTGACCAAACTGCGCGAATTGATGGAGAGGGTTGTCGTGAGGCCATCTCGAGTAGAAGTGATCCTTTGTCCTCCTTCCGGGAGGTAAGTTATTTGCTCCTCGACGCCGAAATAGGTCCGTTTGGTAAGCTGCCCGAGATGGTCATATGTCCAGGTGTTGACCGAGCCGTCTGAGCAGGTTTCGCTGATCATTCGACCATACTGGTCATATTCGAAGGTTGATACGCCAGCGACTGAATCCGAGGCTTCGATAAGGCGACCATTTTCGTCGTATTTCCAATGCAGTTGATGGTCGTTTGCCGGTGAAACAATTGACGAAAGAGTCTGGTCCGGGTTGTAGCCCATTGTAAGCAACGGATTTCCGTCGGCATCTTCGAGTGTTACGGTTGAGTTGCCTGCATCGTCAGTGAGAGTAGTCAGAGTCCCGCTGGCCGTGGAGACCTTGGAAATATCAACTGGTGAATCCCCTCGATATTCGTACATGGTCGAGGCATCGTTTTGGGATCTGGTTTCAACTACCCTCCCGAGCTCATCGTATGTATACGCCTCGATCAAACCATCGTTGTCGGAGATAGAAGTGAGCCTGCCTTCATCGTCATAGTTGCGAACGATGTTGACTCCGTCGCTTCGATTCAATTCGGTAAGTTGATTCTTCGCATTCCAGACCAGGTCGGTGGTTCCGTAGACCGTCTTAATTTGATTCAGCCTTCCGGCTGAATCGTACGAGAACTGCTGCTCGGGATGTCCTGTAATTTGGGATTGAGAAACCTGGTCGGTTTCCTCGTAAGAATAGGTGAGGATGGTCTGCTGATTTTCCGCAATGCTGAGCAGGTTATCGTGTTCGTCCCACGTATACTTGGTGATGCAATTGTCAGTTGATGTCCACTGGCTCACCCGATCAGCAGCATCCCATTGCCAGTATTCAACGACGCCATCAGCTATGCGAAATTCGACAGGTCGGCCGACGTTGTCGTAGCTGATCCTGGGGTCCTCACGTGGAAAGTGCCAGGGGGTGGCCAGGGTTCTCCAATTGGGATCGCTGCGATCAATTCCCAGGAAAGACGATTCGGCAGAATCGGGGGTGGAAAGCCCGGAAGCTTGTCGTCCAATTTGAGGGCTGGATGCAAGGAGCCTGGATTCTTCACCGATGCGTTCTTCGATATGGCCCCGGGAGGCGATAACGACTTCTCTTTCTCCGGAACCGGACTCATGGCTTACCGATACTCCGTCGGCAAATTCAAAATTACTGTTGCCTGTGAAATCGAGATCCTTTCGGAATTGGCTGAGGTAGGTAGGTTGAAGCGCCGTCTTTTCGACGACGCCTTCTGCATTGATCGTCTTTAGGCCAAAGCCCTCAGCCCCGCGATTTGTCCAGACGTATTCGGTCTCTAGTTCACCAGGGCCCTCTACTTTTTGAAGTGTTCCTGCTTCGTTGTAGGCGAACGAAAGCTTCGTGTTTCGCGGTAGCGTCAGGCCAGTGAGGTGGCCGTTTTCCCACGAGTATTGGCAAACCCTTTCAAGGGGATCGATGACCCTTTTGAGAAATCCGTCTTCGTATTCCCAGCGCCAGATTCTTCCTGATTGATCCTGGCATTGGGTGAGGCGCTGCTCTTCATCGTAGGTTAATGCTACCCAGAGCCCTGTAGCGTCCTCAATTCGATTGGGAAATTCGGCAACTAACTCCTCTGTGTCCGGGTAGGTGAATCTAAGTACATCCGTTTGATACGCCAGGACACTGAGTCGACCATGAACGTCGTACCGCTCGATTCTACCGTCATCCCATCTTCGAATGAAATTCCCTGATTCTGTAGTGGTGAGTGAATTGTTCCATCGCTGGCCTCCAGTAGGCAGATAAGACGCAGAGTTGGCGTCCCATCGGTAGTCTGTGAATGAGCCGTCTACCTCTTGGATTAAGACATCTTCGTCGTTGAAGAGGCGTGTTCCGAGGTTCGAATCGAACCCGCTTCCAAAAGCCGACCAGCCGGGATTACGGCTGGTGTAAGTTCTCGAGATCATGATCGGGAGATCTTCGGCTGGGAGTTGAACATCGATGAAGCGGAGAACAGCGGAGCCGTCGCTGATACTTCCGACCTCTCTTTGAAAGTTTTCCCAGCTACCCGATCGGACAGGCTCAGGAGACCAGCCGACTCCAATCTGAGCGATTGCGGGATTCGCTAATCCCAGAAGGCAGATGCTAAACAGCATCCGTCGTTTCAGGCTACCTGTCTGCCGTGAAACGTGAGCGAAGAGGAACCGACTCTTCATGCTATAGTCTGGAAATAAAACTATAGAAGAGTCAAGCTAATCAGGTGTGGTGTCAATTTCGTGACTATCGACATATACTAAGCATTGGCTACAAAAGCCCATTCTCCAGGCTCAAGCCCATCGAGGTGATGGCTGCCTACACTTTCACGGTGCAGCGACTTCAGGCGGATACCGTCCAGGCGGTGGAACATGCGTTTGATCTGGTGCCATCTACCTTCCTGTAGAGTGATGCGTGCCTGTTTGGGTGCCAGGATTTCCAGATCTGCCGGGCGAGTGGTGACGCCTTCGCTGGCAAAGTAGAAGCCTTCGGCGAATTGTTTGACTGCCGCTTCCGGAATGGGACGATCGGTTTCGACGAGGTAAACCTTGTCGACCTTTTGATCGGGCTGAGTGAGCGCTTCAGTCCACGATGAGTCGTTGGAGAGAAGCACAAGGCCGGAAGTGGAGCGGTCGAGTCTGCCGGCGAGGTGGAGGGTGTCCTTGTCAGGGTGGTCGATGAGATCGAGGACAGTTTGGTGTTCTTTGTCTGTGGTTGCGCTAACGACGCCAACGGGTTTGTGCAGCTTGATGTAGAGGCGCTCGAGGGCGGGTTGGATGAGTGAGTCTTGGCTGCTGATTTTATCGAACCGGGAAATTGGCGTTTTGAGATCGCGAGAGGTGACATCGTTGACTGAAAACTCGCCGTCGGCGATGCGAGTGCGCGCATTCCTTTCGCTGATTTGAAGCCGTTTGGCGATGAAGTGATCGAATCTCAAGGCGCGATACCATACCCGAAAAAAGGCGGCCCGTTGCCGGACCGCCTTCTTCGAATTGTTACGTCAATCTGACGTCAGCTGACAAGTGGATTACTTGTCCTCAAGCGCGGCCTGAGCAGCAGCGAGTTTCGCGATCGGGATGCGGAACGGGCTACAGCTGACGTAGTTGAGACCGGTGCGGTGGCAGAACTTGACGGACTCAGGATCACCACCGTGCTCGCCACAGATACCGACTTTGAGGTTCGGCTTGGTAGCGCGGCCCTTCTCAACACCAATTTCGACGAGCTGGCCAACACCGGTCTGATCAAGCTGAGCAAACGGGTTGTTGTTCACCACCTCGGCGTCCTGGTAAGCAGGAAGGAAGGAGCTGGAGTCGTCACGGCTGAGGCCGAGACCGGTCTGAGTGAGGTCGTTGGTGCCGAAGCTGAAGAACTGAGCGTGCTCAGCGACTTCGTTCGCGGTAAGAGCGGCACGCGGGATCTCAATCATAGTGCCAACCTGATACTTGAGCTGGCTGGCCTTGAGACCGTGCTTCTTGCGAACTTCTGCAGCGGCTTCGTCGATGACGGCTTTCTGAAGCTCAAGCTCCTTGGCGTAAGCCACGAGAGGAACCATGATCTCAGGAAGCACCTTGATGAACTTGCCACCTTTCTTCTTCTTGGACACTTCAACAGCGGCCTCGAGGATAGCAGTCGCCTGCATCTTGGTGATCTCGGGGTAAACGATACCGAGACGGCAACCACGGTGACCCAGCATGGGGTTCTCTTCGTGGAGCTCGCTGATGCGGCGCTTGATGAAAGCAGGGCTGACCTTGAGCTTCTTAGCGAGATCTTTGATCTGCTGAGGAGTCATGGTGCCGATGAACTCGTGCAACGGCGGGTCGAGAAGACGGATGGTTGCGGGGCGACCTTCGAGAGCTTCGAAGATACCGGCGAAGTCCTTCTTCTGGTAAGGCAGAAGCTTCTTAAGAGCCTTGGCGCGGCCGGCGTCGTCCTCAGCGAGGATCATCTGGCGCACGGCGTCGATGCGGTTGCCTTCGAAGAACATGTGCTCGGTACGGGTAAGGCCGATACCTTCAGCACCGAATGCGATGGCATTCTTCACCTGACCGGGAGTATCGGAGTTGGTGCGGACACCGAGCTTGCGATACTTGTCGGCCCAGCTCATGAGCTGAGTGAACTTCTTGTAAGTGGCGCTACGCTTGGCGGCTGCCTTGTTCTCGAGGAGGGCCTGGATGACCTGGCTCGGAGCAGTGGGGAGCTCACCGGCGTAGATGTTGCCGACGAAACCGTTGATGGAAAGGAAGTCACCTTCCTTGAGAGTCGTGCCTTCGCCAGAAAGAGTTCCCTTGGCGTAATCGATGGACATGTTATGAGCACCGCAGACGCAGATCTTACCCATCTGGCGGGCAACGAGAGCAGCGTGTGAGGAAGCACCACCTTCAGTCGTGAGGATACCCTCAGCAGCGATCATGCCGCGAAGATCTTCCGGAGAAGTGGTCTTACGAACGAGGATGACTTTCTCACCCTTGGCAGCGGCATCAACAGCAGCTTCGGCGGTGAAGTAGATCTTACCACAGGCAGCACCGGGGCCGGCTGGAAGACCGGTTCCGATCGCTTTGGCACCCTTTTCCTTGGCTCCGTCGAAAACGGGAGAGAGGAGGTGGCTGAGGTCGTCAGCAGGAATACGCTTGATGGCTTCTTCCTTGGTGATGAGTTTCTCGTTAACCATGTCGACGGCGATGTTCACAGCGGCGAAACCGGTGCGCTTACCGTTACGGGTCTGGAGCATCCAGAGCTTGCCCTTCTCGATGGTGAACTCGATGTCCTGAACGTCTTTGAAGTGCTTCTCGAGGATCACGCGGATCTTGAGCAGCTCCTTGTAGGAACCGGGAAGGTCCTTGGCCATCTGCTTGACCTGCTTGGGCGTACGAACACCGGCAACCACGTCTTCGCCCTGGGCGTCGACGAGATACTCACCGTAGAAAACGTTCTCACCGGTGGCGGGGTCGCGAGTGAAAGCAACACCAGTTCCGGAAGTCTTACCGGTGTTACCGAAGACCATGGCCTGAACGTTAACAGCGGTGCCCCACTCGGCGGGGATACCGTACTTCTGGCGGTAAACCTTGGCGCGGTCGTTCTGCCAGGAGGAGAACACAGCGTTTACCGAACCCTGGAGCTGAGCCATGGGATCCTGCGGAAAGTCTTTGCCGGTGCGCTTCTTGATGAGCGCTTTGAACTGAGCAACGATGTCCTTGAGGGCCTTTACGGAAAGCTCGGAGTCGTCGTTGACCTTCTCCTTGGCCTTAGCCTTGTCGAGGATGGTCTCGAAGGGATCGTGGTGCTCGCTGGGGAGCTGGTGCACGCCCATGACCACTTCACCATACATCTGGAGGAAGCGGCGGTAGGAGTCGTAGGCGAAAGATTCGTCGTTTGCCTTTTTGGCAAGCGCCTCAACCACGTCGTCGTTGATGCCGAGGTTGAGGATGGTGTCCATCATGCCGGGCATGGACTCGCGAGCCCCGGAGCGGACGGAAAGAAGGAGAGGGTTCTCGAGATCACCGAACTTGGCACCCATGACCTTCTCGGTCTTCTTGATGTTGAGTTCGATCTGGCGCTGAAGATCAGAAGGCCACTTGCGACCGTTGTCGTAGTAGTGGGTGCAGACCTCAGTGGTGATGGTGAAACCTGCAGGCACTGGAAGACCGATGAGGGCCATTTCAGCGAGGTTTGCACCTTTACCGCCGAGAAGCGCTTTCTGGGTACCGTTGCCGTCTGCTTTTTCGCCGCCGAAAAAGTAGACCATCTTAGGAGCACGCGCGGGTGCCTTTTTTGCGGCCTTCTTAGGGGCAGCCTTCTTTGCTGTTTTCTTCTTAGCCATTGCTGGTTCGATGTTCCTTGGTTGTTTTGTAGGAAATGGATACGGGGCTTGGGATGCAAAAGCGCTGGCAGTCAGAGACAGTCAGGGCTGCCATTCATCGGGGGGGAAGACGCAAAAGGCAGCCCCAGCGCAGAGGCGGCGGAATGTAAACGCGTCAAATGGCCTGTCAACTATAGTTAATCAAAGGGCTGGAGCGGTATTTTCAGCCCCGGGAAACAGCAGCTCCATGCCCGAACGCAAAAAATCCATTCCGCCCGTGTGACGGAATGGATTCGTTGACGAAATTGTCACGGCAAAAGCAGCCGGATCAGTGGGCTGCTATACGCTTGCCCTTGGGTTGGCCGATCTCTTCAAGAAGGGTGGTGAACCAGCTCTCGTCGATGTCGAAAGGCTTGCCGCCGCGGATTCGGGGGAAGGCGATGGTAGACATCTGGCCTTCATTCTCTTCGTCGAGACCAGCCACACCGCTCTCTCCTCTGAGCGCGGACTCAGCCGCCTGGATTGCACTGGCCTTGATCAGTTCAAGGTCTTCGGCGTTGGGCGCGGCACTGCGAGCAAAGTAGCCGCTCTTCTGGATGAGAAGTTTCTCGGCGCCGAGTTTGTCCTTGAGCTGGGCTCCGAACCACTTCCCGACGTTCACGTCGTCGAGGCGGTAGTGACCGAAGGCGTCCTTTTCAGGTTCCATGCCCTGAATCTTCATTTCTTCGATGATCACATCGAGTCCGGCTCCTTCCGAGAGAAAGATGTTCACGGAGTCGTGCTCGTCCATCATCTTGTTGAGGCGCTCGATCTCAGCTTCGAGGTCGATATCCATTTCAGGAACCCAGACGGCGTCAACGTCCCAGCGCAGCTGGTGAAGGAGGGCTTCGGGGAGCCAGTCATACTTGTGAAGGCTCTGGTGATATTCATAAGCGGCACGGGCTGTGAGCCAGCCGCAGTGGCGGCCCATTACTTCGTGGATAATGAGCTGGCGGGCACTGGTGGTATTCTCGTTCGCAACGTTGCGGAAGAAGCGGGCGCTCTGGTCAGCTGCCGTTGAGGCACCGAGCGTCTGCTTGATGGGATAGACGTCGTTATCGATGGTCTTGGGCATCCCGACCACGGTGAGTTCGTAATTGTGCTTGTGAAGGTAGGCCGCCAGGTCAGCAGCGGTGGTGTTGGTGTCGTCCCCGCCGATGGTGTGAAGAATGTCGACTTTATCGGCGACGAGGCGGTCGGCGGCCACCTTGAGGGGATCTTCGCCCGGCTTGACGAGGCCGCGGCGGGTGCAGTCCTTCACGTTGGTGAGCTTCACCCGGCTGTTTCCAATCGGACTTCCACCGAAGTTGTAGAAAATGGCGGCACGCTCACGCACTTCTTTGGGGAAGTGGTATGACTTTCCGGTCAAGAGGCCCTGGTAGCCGTTGAGGTAACCCATGAGATCTGCGTCGGGAGCGATCTTATTGTAGTGCTCGATCAAGCCCCCAATGGAAGCTGAGAGACAGGGGGCGATACCGCCGGCGGTCAGAAATGCAATTCTCATAGGTCTGGAGTGCGCAATTGTCGCGTCTTCGCGGCGCATGTTCCGCCGAAATTGCCTGATGTCAAGCGGGGGAGCGAGGGCGGGTTTTTCACAAATAAATATTAAAGATAAATTAAATATTGATGTTTATGAAATTTCTAGTAACATCGGGAAAATCCGTTTTTTCTGATGATTCGTATTCCATTCTCCGGCGGGGCTTCGTCCCATGGTTCTGCAGCAGCTGATTTGAAATCGCACGCAGGTGAAGTTGTTCGAGAGCAAAAGGCCGACCGCCTGGAGATCCGCATGGAGTTGCTTGAAACCAAGCTGGCCAGCCACGCCGACGATCTCAAAGAGACCGTGACAGAGCGAGTTGACCAGATCGAGAGCCGGTTTCACCGGGCGATGCGCTCTCTGAGCGGCAAGGACGGGGAAAACGAAGCCATGGAGAACGTGATCGAATTTGCTGCTGAGCATGTGGAGATGCATCATCTTCCTACGACTGCAGCCCTCGAGGCCCTTCACGACCTCAACCTCACTCTCCAGCTGACGAGGGAGCACCTCGATGCGCTGGGCGCCAGCGTGAACCGCATGCGTGATGTGGTTGGTAAGGCCAGCTGAGATCGGCCATACAATTGCTGAGAGTTCGATTCCCGAATTCCGTTGGCGCCAAGGTAGCAGGGCTTGCTAAAGTCCGAATGCAGGGCAAGTTTCTGATCGGATTTCGCGGAGGATACTCCCGTTTCGGCTGGATTTTACGTTATACGCGATGGAGGAAATTGTTGTTCAAAAGCTTGGTGAGCAGGGGTTTACCGATTTGGTAGCCGCATTTTATCGTCGAGTGAAGGACGACGACTTGATTGGCCCCATGTATCCAGATCAGGAGTGGGAAGGTGCCGAGAAACGACTA
>JABSSQ010000142.1 GCA_013213905.1 Verrucomicrobiales bacterium
CTCCAGGTGTCGCCTTTCTGAAGTCGACCTTCTTTGAGGGCCTCATCGTACATCTGCTGGATGAGTTTTACGTTTTTATTCACGACGGCCATGTCGAAGCCGGTAAAGGTGACGACATGGGTGCCCGGCTGACGGGTGTCTTCGCGGAGGCGTTCGAATCCTAAGCTGCCCACCACGTCGGCACCTCCGGTGCAGTCGACGATCTGGCGGCAGCGCAGTTGATATTGAACCCCTTGTCCGACCACATCGACAAGCCAGCCCTCTTCGGTTTCGACCACCTTCTGGGGAAACTGGTAGTAGGCCAGGGAGACGCCGGCATCAAGGCAGGCCTCCTCGGCGAGCAGCGAGTAGAGCTGTCCGTTCAAGCGGACGTGATGAGGCACGTGGCTCTTGTGGACCTTGGTGAAGTCCTGCAGTTCGCGACCGTCGACCTCGACTGATTTGGCGACCAGTTCCCAACCGATGCCGGCAATGACTTGCTTGCCCCAGGCGTGGAAGAGACCGGGGAAACTGACGCCACCGGTGGTGGTGGTTCCGCCGAGTTGGGAATTGCGCTCCAGCAGGACCGTCTTGGCTCCCATGCGGCCCGCTTGAATGGCAGCGACGTGACCGGCGGATCCTCCGCCGACGACGAGCACATCGACGTCGAGCAGGTTCTCCTGGTCTGGATCGGCCGTGGGCAGGTTTTCAGCGCTGGCTTTGTGGACGAGTCCGGAAGACGCCAGAATGGCGGTGCCGGCGACGGTGTGTTTGAAGATTTCGCGACGATTCATGGTGATGAGTTAGTTGGAAGATTGGGATTTCAGTAGGATGCGATCCATGCGCAGTTGTTGTTTGGGCACGAGTGACTGAAATCGTAGGATTTTCAGTCCCGGTGAGTTAAAGGTTGTGGTGCCGATGAGGTGGTCTTTGAGTTTCTTTGATCCGGCCTTCACCGTTCCGACGGCAGTCATGGGATAGCCGGTGTCGGCCTGGGCAGCGTCATCGACGACGTCATCAACAAAGACTTCGCAGGGGCCCTCGACGGCGAGCGTCGCGCCGAGTTCGTAGGTGCCGGCGGTTGTGACTTCCAGGACCAGATCGAGGTAGCTGCCTTTCCCGGCACGCAGCTCGGCGCAGAGCAGTTGCCCCCCGGACACCTCCGGATGGGCAAGTCGGTAGTGGCAGTTGCCGCGCAGTTTGAAATCGGAGGAGGTTTGTGTGGGAATGGCCTCGGCTTCGATCCAGCCATCTTCGGGGATCTCGGGATGCGTGAAGGTGAGGTGTTGTGACAGCCGATCGATGATCTGGGCATACTTGGGATCGGTCGCCCCTTCGTCGCTCTGCGAGCGATGCAGGGCAAGGAGGTTGGTGAATTCGTGAGGATCGTTGGCGAGATCGTAGAGTTCAGTTTCGCCGGTGATCAAGCGGGTCATGCGGTAGTTATTGGACAGCACCACATCGTAGCGAATGCCATCGGTTTCGCTGGACATCACCACCGGGCGATCCCATTCGCTCTGCGGGTCATTGAGGAGGGGGACGAGGCTGTTTCCGTCAAGCGCTTGAGAGGGCTTGGGCAGTTGCAGTAGCTCAACGAGCGTCGGGTAGAGGTCCTGGAGTGAGACGGCTTTGTCGCAGGTCGCGCCTTCGGGGATGCCGGGTCCGGCGACGATGAGATTGCAATGGGCGGAGTCATACCAGGGTTTCATCTTGGACCAGGCCTCTTTCTCTCCGAGATGGTAGCCGTGGTCGCTCCAGAGAACGATGTAGCCGTCCTTGGCGTGTGGGCTGGCATCCCAGGCATCGAGCAGGCGGCCGATCTGTTCGTCGGCAAACGTCACGCAGGCGAGGTAGGCCCGGATGAACTGCTTGTCGTAGCCCTTCTTCACGAGGCCCTGGTGGTAGCCGGGGCCGAACTTGGCCTCGAGATGGGCGAGAGGGCGAAAGCGTTGTGGCAGGTCGTCGAGATCGTTCGGCTGAAATTCCGGAAGCTGGATGGCTTCAAGCGGGTAACGATCGAAGTATTCCTGTGGCACGACCCAGGGGACGTGAGGCCGATAGATGCCGAGGGAGAGAAAAAGTGGATCGGTGATGGATTCAAGCGTTTCGATGCCATGGCTGACGGAGAGGTAGTCAGCCATTTTCGTGACCGGATCGGCGGAGACGCCCCAGTGCCCGGAAGGGTTCAGCTTGAGACCAATCCCGGGAACTTGCTTCGGTCGGCCGGCCTTGGGAATGTAGGTATCAAACTCGGTGTTGTCTCCCTTGTGGAAGTTCTTGGCGATTCCGACGGTCGTCCAACCTTGAGCGGAGAGATGCTTGGGCAGGGTGACAGCGTCGCCCGCATAGAAGCGCCAGGGACGGATGCTGTTGTCGTTGACGATATTGCCGGAGCGAGCCGGGTGGATGCCGGTGAACACGGCACTGCGCGACGGAAAGCAGGTCGGCGAAGAGCAGATCGCGTTGGTGAAGGCGACCCCGCGTTCGGCGAGGCGCTGGATGTTGGGGGTGATGGCCTGGGGGTGCCCCATGAGCACGGTGTTCCAGTCGTTCCAGTCGTCGATATTGAGAAAGAGGACGCTGGGGCGATCCGTCGAGGAGTCGTCGGCGCCGTGACCTTCGGCGATCGCCAGCCATGCCAGGGCCACCAGGCATAGAGCCCGGAGTCGACTTGGCGAGTTCGGCCGGATATATGGAACGAAGGTCATGGTGACTGAATAAGGCGGATGGCAGCTGTTTTGGACAGGGAAAGATGACCGGATTCAGGCACGGAGGTATCGAGCGTGCACTTGATACCGGAAAGTTTCGTTGTCGGTGGTGATCGCAATGATCACTCAGTTCGGCGCTTCAACTCTTTGGTGCTGGTTTCAAGCCCTTCGAACAACTCCATGACCGCATCCAGCCGGCTATTAAGGCCCCGAACATGCCACTGCATCGCACCTACGGCGGCGATGAGCCCGAGAATTGTCATGCCTCCAAGGCTGGGGTTCCAAATCATGAGGGCCAGGCCTGCGATCGCGAGGATTGCTGTCACGCCTAATCCGCCTCGATAGACCCCGCTGCCCGGATAGCCACTTGCCTTTGATTTGATCTCCTCTCGCCGCCGCAAATCATCCAGCACGATTTGCGCATGGGCGTCTTTTTGATCATCCGTGAGAGCTTCTATCTCCTCGTGCGATTGGCTCTGGCTCATCGTTTTGTGTCTCTGGCTAAATCGAAAATGGACGCACGGATGTGGATGAAAGTTTTTCTCGGGGCGATTTACTTTCGTCCAAACGCCTCACTCGCCACGAGGGCCTGGACGAAGGAGCTCACGGTGTAGTTCCCTTCCTTGGCCGCGCCCACAATCTCATTCGCGAGATCTTCGTCGGTGAATCCGAAGGGGCGGCCTAAGCCATAACCGATCAAATGCTCCGTGAAGCCGCGAGCGAAGTCGGGTTCGCGGTCGGCGATGATATCGCGCAGCTCGAAGTAATCCTTGAACTTGGGCCCGTTGTGGAACTGGTCGGCGGGATCGATGGGGTGGACGTTCTTGCCGTGGCCTTCTTCGGTGCGCCACTTGCCGGCGGCGTCGAAGTTCTCCAGGCCGAAGCCAATCGGATCGATCTTACGGTGACAGCTGGCGCACTGGGCTTCCTCCATGTGAGCCGCCAGTTTCTGGCGGGTGGTGAGGGGTTCGTCATTGAGACGTGAGAGCTGGGGCACGTTGGGCGGCGCCGGGGGAGGCGGGTCGTTGAGCAGGTGGCGCAGGACCCAGGCGCCGCGCTCGACGGGGCTGGATTCAATGCCGTCGCTGCCCATGGCGAGGGTCGCCGCCATGCCTAACAAACCACCGCGAGGTGATCCGGCTGGCAGGGAAACTTTCTGAAACTGGTCGCCGGTGACGCCTTCGAGTCCGTAGTAGGTGGCGAGCAGGCCATTGACGAAGACGTGGTCACTCTTGAGCAGTTGCCCGAGGTTGCCGTCGTCGCTGCGCAGGAGGTAGGCAAAGGACTGGTAAACTTCCTCGCGCGCGGCGGAGCGGGTGCTTTCGTCGAAGTCGCGATAGAGCGTGGTGTCGAACTGGAAGAAGTCGAGCCGCTCCATGTCGAGCCACTGGTGGAGAAAGCCGGCGACGAATTCGTCGGAACGCGGATCGGCAATGAGTCGATCGACCTGGCTTCGGAGAATGTCCGGATTGCTGAGTTCACCCCTCTGAGCGAGAGAGAGCAGCTCCTCATCGGGCGGAGCGCTCCAGAGGAAGTAGGCGAGGCGGACGGCGAGCTCGCGATCGTTGAGCTGGCGGCGTTCGTCAGCGTCGTTGGGCTCATTGAAGTAAAGGAACCCGGGCGACGAGAGAATGACGGCGAGCGGCAGCTCGAGGGCCTGATCAAACGAGTCGCCGGCGGCGCGGCGGGTTTCGTAAATGGCCGACAGGCGATCGAGAAAGTCGTCCTCGGCAGCGACGCCGCGGAACGCGGTGACGGCGAAGTTCTCGAAGATCTCACGGGCGCGTTGGGAGTCGTCCGGCGTGGTGTTCGGATCGACCCACCAGCCGGTGAGGGTGGCCTCGGAAGGGGAAGCGGGATGCGGTCCTTCCAACTCAACCCAGTCAATCCAGATCGCGGGTGGGTGGCCGTAGCCGTTCTGTTTTTTCCACTTGTCATGAGCGTCCCAGAGCGCTTTGAGGTTGCCGGTGTTGGGTTGCTTTTCCTGGATCGCGAATTCCTTTGGCGTATCGGTTCCGACAGTGAGTGGGATTTCGATCGTTTCCGGGGTCTCGATGCTGCCGGCGACCTGATGGACGCTGATGGCCTGACCCTCGAGTCCTCGCTCCCGGGGAACCTGGCGCTGAGGGTGGCCGACCTCGATGAAGCGCCGGTCGGGAGGGGTGTCTTTCGCCGCACCAACGTGGACGCGCAGAGTGTAGTTGCCGGGAGGCATTTCTTTCGGGGCCACGGTGACGCGGCCGGTGCCGTGAGCGAGCTTCAAATACGTGCCGCGATCACGATGTGGCAAGGCGGCGTAGTGTTTGTGATAGGCTAGTTTGCTGCGGTCTCGCTTGGGATGGGAGTTGGCGGCGGTGTTGGCGTCGCGAAAGCCGAAGTCTTTGGGATCGGGAGCTCCCTCCAAGAGGTCGGCATAACGATAGAAAAGAAAGGCATCGTTGATCCTGGGCTCCGTTTTGCTGATCTCGGCGATTTTCGCCTGGTTCTCGGGCGTCTTGGCGGCTTCATCCACGCCCTTTTGCCAACGGGTGAAGCGGGCATAGGCGTCCTCGAGCCCCGCGATCTCCTTCTCGTTCGCGGGATTGATGGTTTGCTCCGGTTCGACGCGATGGATTTCGGACTCGGTGGTTTTCACGAGAGGGTGAGGTCCTTCCAACTCGATCCAGTCGATCCAGATCGCGGGCGGGTGGCCGTAGCCGTTCTCGGCTTTCAGGGCGTTGTGGGCATTCCAGAGCGCTTTGAGGTTGCCGTTGTTAGGCTGCTTTTCCTGGATGGCAAATTCTCGGATCGTATCGGTTCCAACTTCGAGCGGGATCTCGATGATCTGAGGGTTTTCGAAGGTTCCGGTGACCTGGTGGCTGCTGATGGCCTTGCCTTCCAGTCCCCAATCCCGGGGCGCAATCTGGCGCTGGGGATGGCCGACCTCGACGAACTGGCGCGAGGCGGGCGCTCCTTCGACGGCCGCCGCGGCGACACGCAGGGTGTAGCTGCCGGGGGGCATTTCTTCCGGGGCCACGATGATGCGCCCGGTGCCGTGGGCGACCTTCAGGTAGGTGCCCCGGTCGCGATGTGGCAAGGAGGCGTAGTGCTTGTGATAGGCGAGGTTGGCGCGGTCTCCCTCGGGATCACTGGCGGCGGCTTTCTGGGCGTCGGTGAAACCGAAATCCCTCGCATCCGGGGTGCCTTCGAGCTGCTCGGCGTAGGCGTAGCCCCACTGAGGGTGATCGATCTTGGGCTGAGTTTTGCGAATCTCGGCAATCTTCGCCTGGTTCTCAGGCGTGTTGATGACTGCGTCGACGCCCTTCTGCCACTCGGCAGAACGGGCCTGCGCGTCCTCGATGCTGGCAATTTCGGCATCGTTCGCCGGATTGATGGTTTCCTCCGGCTCGATGCGAGTCAGCTTGGAAGAGGCGGTGGCAGCGTCCGGAATTGGTCCTTCGAGCTCGACCCAATCCACCCAGATGGCGGGCGGGGTGCCATAGCCGTTCTCCGCTTTGTCTTTGAAGAACTCCCTCGTGATGGCCTTCCTGCCGTCAGAAGGAATGCGCTCCTGGATGGCGAACTCGCGCGGCGTGTCAGAATTGATGACCACGGTGGTTTCGATGATCTCCGGATTCTCTTCCGTGCCGGTGACCTGGAGGCTGGCGATGGGCTTGGTGGTGAAGCCGAAGGGCACACTGTTATTGCGCTGGGGATGGCCGACCTCGATGAAGTGGCGCGAGGGATCGGAACCTTCGACGGAACCCGCCCGCATTCTCAGTTTGTAAGTTCCGGGGGGCACGTCCTCGGGATCGGGAACCACGTCGATGCGCCGAATGGCCCAGCCAAGTTTCAGGTAGGTGCCGGAGTCGCTGTTGGGAAACTCTAGGTATTGCTTCCGGTAGGCGTAGGTGCGGTCGTAGCCGCCCTGGAAGGAAAAGGAGGCAGCATTGCCGTCCCGAAATCCAAACTTCTTGGCATCCGGGGCGCCTTTGAGAAGGGTGGTGTTTTGATAGAGTCGGAGATTGTCCTTGAGGTCGACACTCTCGTCGAGCTCGTATTTCTCGCGGATCTGGGCAAGAGCTTCTTCGTTCTCCGGCAGAAAGGCGATCTTATCGACTTCGGCTTTCCAGAGCAGATAGCGCTGGTAGGCTTCCTCCAGCGCGGCCATCTCTTTGCGGCTCTGCACATTGACGGTGTTCTCCGGTTCGACGCGGAAGACCTTGGCAGGCTGACCTGCGGCGGCCCGGCGTTCGAGCCATTCACCGACGGCACTGCGACCGAGTTTGAGATACTGCTCAATCTGGTCGCTGGAAATGAACTGAGAGGAGCCCTCGGTATCGAAGGTGCTGCCACCTCCGTCGGCGGGCAGGGTGCTGACATCAATCTCGAAGCCCAGCAACGAGGCCATGCTGTTCTGGTATTCGCGCCGGTTGAGGCGACGCATCGTGATCTCGCCGCCGGTGTCAGCGAGGGAACGACGGGCGTCGACCATGGTTCCGGCGAGAGCGTCGAGGAAGTCGGCTTTCTCGTCCTCGTCGGGCTGCTTTTTGTCCTCGGGCGGCATTTCGCCGGAGTTCATCGTGTTGAGCACTTTCTGCCAGAGCTCGGCTTCCTGGATCGTGGTGATCTGGAAAGCGAGGTCCTCGAGGTTCACCGAGCCTTTCTCGGTGAGGGAGTCGTGGCAGTCGAGGCAGTAGGTGGCGAGGAAGTCGAAGTGCTTATCCGGCAGCTCGGGGATGAGTTCCTCGGCGGAAGAGGAAGTAGGTACCGCGAAAAGGAAGAGTAGGGCTAGGGTGGCTAGGGAACCACGGAAAACACGGAATAGACGGAGTAGACGGAAAGGGGGGTGGATGGGGGCGGAAGCTATTAGTGTGTCTTTGTGTTCATTAGTGGAAATTAGTGTTTTGATCTTTAACACGAATCTCGCTGCGCTCGTCACGAATGGAAAAGAATGGACACAAATCGGATGGGATTCGCGGACCAAACAGGGTTGAGTGCGTGACCTAACCCTGTTCGATAGTGACGCCATTGCACGCGCCAGAATACAACTAACAAAACTCTTCATCTCTTTCCGAGTATTCCGTGTTTTCAGTGGTCTGGTTTCCACTACCCTTGCAATTCTTTGATGATTCCGGAGCTGTCACCGTGACGTTCGACGTCGATGCCCATGCCGTTGAGCATGGTGAGCCATACGTTACAGAGCGGCGTGTCTTCGGACACGACGAGGTGCTGACCCAACTTGAGGTTGGCGCCGCCGCCGGTGAGGACGGTGGGGCAGTTGGTCAGGTAGTGAATGGAACTGATGTTCGATCCGAAGGCCACGGAGGTGTGATCGAAAAGGTTCGAGCCGTCGGCCTCGTTGGTGGCCTTGAGCTTGTCAATGAAACGAGCGAGAAGGGCGCTGTGGGTCTTATCCCGCCGCTTGGAAGCCTCCATGCGCTCACCGGGAGAGTAGTGGCTCACGTTGTGGGCACTGTGGGAAACTTCGAGGCTCTGCAGGAGCGTGTTTCCGGGCAGGCGGTAGGTCAGGGCGCGGGTGCTGTCGGTCTGCAAAGCGGCGACGATGAGATCCTGCATGATTTCGATCTCGGCTTTTCCTTTGAGGCCGGGCGCGGGCTCTTCGAGAGGCGGCTTGGCCTTGGGCACGTCGAGCCATTCTTCGTCCTTGTTGAGGCGGGTCTCGATGTCGCGAATGCCCTGGAAGTATTCGTCGAGCTTGTCGGTGTCGGTCTTGGAGAGGCCGCGCTGGACGCGCTTGGCTTCGGTGTGCACGGCGTCGAGCACGCTGCGATTTTCGGCGATGGCGGCCTGGCGCTGTTCCAGCGGCAGGTCATCGGCCGAGAAGAGTTTGTGGAAGACCTGAACAGGATCGTCTTGACCGGCGACGGGCTTGCCGCGCTGATCCCAGGCCAGAGACAGACCGGGGCCGTGCCCCTGGAGTTCAGAGGGGTTGAGCTGCAGCGAGCCGAAGCGGGTTTCCTTCCCGAGATTTTGGGCGACGACCTGGTCGACGGAGACACTGTTGGCCATGCTCTGGCCGGGAACGGAGTAGCGATTGGCCCCGGTGAGCCAGAAGGTGCTGCCCCAGTGGGCTTCATTGCTGAACTGATTGGAGCAGCCCTGCACGACAGTGATGTCCGACTGGTGACGAGCCAGCGGGGAAAGGCCTTCGGAAAGCTGGTAGTCCGTCCCGGTCTGCTTGACGTCCGGGAACCAGGTTTCTTTCGTCACGCCGAAGCCCATGCCGAAGAAGACGGCCCGCTTGGGAGCTGCAGTAGCGGTCGAGGCAGCCGAGGCAAAACGGCGAAATCCGATCGACTCAAGGGCAGGTAACGCGATGAGTGCTCCGGTTCCACGGAGAAAATGGCGGCGATTGAAGGACGATTTCATGTGATTTCTTAGAAAGGCGAGGGCGCCTGGCGTTCAAAGACTTCCAGTGGCTCTCAATTCGGTGATTTTGCCCTAAACCAGGGATATTCAGATCAGGTCCCTGAAGGTACGGTTTAATTGGACAAAAAAATAGGGTGCAAATGCGTGATGGGGCGGACGTTTCGGGGGGAAAGTAGCGAAACAGGTGAGGTGAGAGGAGAGGTTTGACCGAAGATCCTTCTTAGGCAAAGATTCGCAGATGCCTAACCTACTCGAGTGGCTTGAGCCGTTCATGCCCTTCCTCGTCAAATATGGACTTCCGATTTTCATTGCTGTCGCCGTTTTAGGGGCGCTCGCCAAAGCGATCGTTCGACCGATCAAGCGTCAGAAGGCGATCGAAGAGGCGGCTCAATTGCTGGGTCTTACCTGTGTTGATGAGCTGACGCCGGAACTGGCCGATTTGCTCGATTCCTTTTCGATCATCGGGGGGGCGGAGTCACTCAACCATCTCATGGTCGGCGTGGTGGACGATACTTCGGTCATCATAGGCGACTACCATTACTACACGGAGGGATCTCAGGGATCTGAAGGGCGGAGAAACGGCAAGACGGTTCGTCAGACTGTTGTGGTGTTCCGCTCCGAGGAACTTCAGGCTCCCGATTTCAACCTTCAGCCGGAGAATGTGCTCCATCACATGATGGAGGGGTTCCTCGGAAAATTGACCCAGTACGACGTCGGCAAGGATATTGATTTCACCTCACACCCGGTCTTTTCTGATCAGTATTTTCTGAAAGGGGCCGACGAGGCAGCGATTCGGGCACGGTTTCAACCGGAGGTCCTGGCGTATTTTGAGGCGCATCCGGGATTGAGAGTCGAAGTCCGCGGAGACGGACTGGTCTTCTACCGCCACAGCGAGCTGGTCGAGGGAGGAGGAATCCGAACCCTGTTGGCGGATGCTTTCGAGGTGTTCCAGCTTTTTCGCGTCCGGGCAAGCTGACGGGGCGACACCCCGGATTCAGAAAGGAGTGTGCGGCCAGCTCACTCCGCTTTCCAAAGGCGCACCGAATCAAAGAAGATCCGGTTGGGCGCGTCGGCGAAGGTTTTGAAGGTGAGCTCGCTATGACCCTGGAGGGAGACCTGTTCGTGCTCGATGGTCTGACCGGCGCCGTTGACGCTGATGAAGATTCTGCCTTCCTCGAATTCAAGCACGACGTCGATCCATTCGTTGAGTTCGACGTCGGGGGCTTCGCCGGTGAAGCGCTCTCCGTCGTGGAGGGCGAGGGTAAAACCCGTTTCGGTAAAGGCGAAGAGATTGACGTGGTGGCCGATATCGAACTTGGGGCGATTGAGGCTGAACTCGGTGCCTTCATACTTCAGGCGCATGTGAAGCACGAACTTCTCGGGAAGCTGATTGAGGCGAATCACCGGAGACATCCCAAGGTGATGATCCCGCTTGAGGGCGGCCATCGCTTCCTCGGCATTGTCGTAGTCCGGCCTGCCGACGAGCGCGCCGTCGATGATCTCCCATGACTTGGTGCGTGGCGTCCAGAATTCCGTATTGAACTTACCATCGAAGTCGTCGCTGTAGAGGAGCGTGCCCTTGGAGAAGAGTTCGGATCTGAAGGGGGACTCACCGGAAGCAGCAGATAAGCAGAGTGTCAGGGTAAGAGCCAAGAGAGGGAAGGTGGGTTTTGGGTTCATTTTTTGAAAGGGTGATCTGGTGAGCGGGCTAGGGGAATGAACTACTCTTCGTCAATCATCGTGACAATGAAGGCGGCCAATTCCTCCACGGTGATGCCGGCGGAGCTGTCATGGTCAGCTCTCTTGAGAAAAACCTCGATGTGGGCAGTGGAACCGAGGAAGGCGATGAATTCCTCCTTGCTGAGAGTGCCATCGGAATCGGAATCAAATTCGGAATGCCATTCCGTGGGAGTTTTGCGGGAGACGCGGTACCACTTGATGCCTTCGAGTCTGGATTCGAATTCCTTCTGGTTGAGAGTGCCTGATTTGTCCCTGTCAGATTTTTCAAACCCAACCGGACCGTGTTTGGGGGAACGGTAAATGGCGGTGGCGTACTCGACATAGGAAACCTCGCCGTCGCCATTGGTGTCAGTCATCTGGTGCAACTCAGCGGCCGTCATTGCGAGCATCTCAGCGCTGGGTTTGAGTTTCTCGTCGGGGATGGCAAGGGTGACCCACATCTGATGGCAAAGTCCATCGCCATCGACCTGTGCGCGAATGACGAAGCCCGGCTTGATTTTCTTTTCCGCGTCCAGAAAGCTGACGTAGCCAATCTTCGTCTTGTCGTGGAGCTTGAAAGTCTTGCTTTCACGACGGTGATTGACGGTGATGTTGTTGCCGTCGATGGCTTCGACGATCCCGGAAAGGGTTTCACCTTTTCCTTCTTGAGCCGCGAAGGTCAAGCAGATGGCAATGATGAGGAATGGGAGAATGGATTTCATAGTTAGAGATGCTCTTCGGGCGGGGTAAAATGGTAGGGGATTAAGAGTAGGATTAGGAGTAAGAGCAAGAAGGATAGTGCGAATTAGTCAGGCGTGAGGCCCTACTTCGACTGGAATTCTTTGGTCTGCACGATGCTGTGGATGAAGGAGACCAGTTGATAATCCTGACTTTTTGCGGCGTTCAGGATTTCGTTGGCCAGGTTTTCATCGGTAAAACCAAAGGGGCGACCGAGGCCATACTCGACCAGTGCTTCGGTGAAGCTGCGGGCGAATTCTTCCTTTTGCCACTTGGCGATCAAATCCCGCAGTTCGTAGAAATCACCAAAGGCCGGCCCGTTGTGAAACTCGCCGGAAGCATTGATGGGAGTACCGGTTCTACTGGCCACCATCTGGCCTTTTCTGTTCTTGGAGTACTGATGCTCCTTGCTGTGCCATTTGCCAGCGGCGTCGAAGTTTTCCAGGCCAAAACCGATGGGATCGATCTTGCGATGGCAGCTGGCGCACTGCGCTTCCTCCGTGTGAACCGCGAGTTTTTGTCGCTTGGTGAGGGCTTCACCATCGAGGCGCGAAAGCTGCGGCACATTGGCCGGTGCCGGGGGAGGCGGCGAGTGCATCAGATGGCGCAGCACCCAGGACCCACGCTCGACCGGGCTGCTCTCGAAGCCGTCGCTGCCCATCGCATGAATCGCGGCCATTCCGAGGAATCCGCCGCGAGGAGAACCTTCC
>JABSSQ010000143.1 GCA_013213905.1 Verrucomicrobiales bacterium
AGATCTCGGTGGCTCCGGCTTCTTTTAGGGCATAGAGCAAGGCCGGGTTCACCTCACCATTCGGTCCCGGAGGAGTCATCACCACGATCTCAGGACATCCCGCGGCAGCAGCGAGGCAGACCGTCATGTTCGATGTCGAAACCAGCGGGGCCGATCCACCGGGCACATAGATTCCCACCCGCTCAAAAGGGAGATAGCGTTCCCCCACTTCTGCGCCCTGGGCGTTCTTGCCGGACCAGTCCTTGCGCAGGCTGCGCTTGGCAAAGGCGATCACATTCTTCCGGGAAGCCGCGATCGCCTTCTTGGTTTCCGCGTCGACCGCATCCTCGGCGGCAGCCAGTTCGGCTTCGCTGACACGGAGGTCTTTGGCTGTTTTGAATCCAGCACCATCAAATTTGTTGGAAAGCTCGATCAGTGCCTTGTCGCCACGGGCTTCCACATCAGCGATGATATCTTTTACGATCGCCTCAACGCCGGCAGGCGGCGCCGAACGCCGGTCCAGCTTCTTGATCGCTGATTGATAGTTTTTCTGAGTGTATCGAATAATGCGCATGACAGCTTTCTGATTCGCCCCGCAACGCGGAGGGCTGCTAACCAACAACAACCCAGAGGGATTTCAAATAATCGTCGCCATGAAACTCAGGCGGCATGGAGAGGGCGTCACAGGACTCTACGCTGCGTCCCCGCTGCCTGATCCCCTGGAAAACATCCTTTTCAAACTGAGTCAGCCCCAAGCGGTGGGTATTGGCGCAGCAGAGAATCCAGCCTCCCGGCTCGAGGACGGACACAGCCAGCGCTGCGAGATCGGCATAGTTGCTGTCCGTGCGAAAGGTGTTCTTCCCGCTTCTCGAGAATGTTGGCGGATCGAGGACAATGCCGTGAAACGTTCTCCCCTTCTTCGCAAAAGCACCCAGCCAGTCGAAAGCATCTCCTTTCACCCCGTAGTGGGCGTCTGGATCCAGACCGTTGAGCCGGAAATTGTCCCAGGTCCAGTTGAGGTAGGTCTTCGAAAGGTCGGAGGTCGTGGTCGTGGCACCGGACAACGCCGCCATCACTGAAAAACCACCCGTGTAGGCAAAGGTGTTGAGAACCCGCTGCCCTTCCCTGCTGTTCCCCGAGACACGCCGACGATTGAGACGTTGATCGAGAAAGATGCCGGAAGAATACCCCGAATCAAAATCGATCCAGAACTTCGCCCCGTTTTCCAGCACCGGAAACCGCTCCGACACCGTTTCGCCCCAGATCCGCTCCGGAGCCGTCGACGCCGCTTTATCCCTCGGACGCCAGTAGATCGACGAAGCCACCCCCTTGGCCATCTCCTTAAGATACCCCGGAAACCGGGCATCCCGGGTCTGCACCAGCCAGTGCCCGTCAAAGTGATCCACCCACACTCCGGCCTTCTCATCGTGCAGAATGCGCCAGGCCGTGGTGTCGGCATCGGGTTGCGGGGCGAGGGAATTCATCGGTTCCGTTGGTTGCAATCTATCGAGGTCTTTTCTAGGATGCGGCACTCTATACATGAACGCTGAACTTTCTGCTCAACTCGACGCTGCTCTCGCCAGCAAGGACTTACTGCGAAGTAGTTTCGACAACATCCACGAGTTGCTCGGCAGTTCCGACAACCCGGTCTACGAAGCTGCAGTATCCGAGTTGGCCAATGACGGCCAATGGGCAGAATTGAACAATCGCTTTTTCAAGAAACTTGCCTTTGGTACCGGAGGCCTCCGTGGACGCTCCATCGGGGAAATCGTGACCTCTGCCGAGCGCGGCTCCGCCGGACCTGACGGGCGCCCCGAACACCCCTGTGTCGGCACCGCCACCTTGAACTTTTACAACATCACCAAGGCCACGCTCGGTCTCGTCAATCAGCTGAAGAAGTCCTACGACGGTGAGGGCCGCCCCTCTATCGCCATCGCCCGGGACACTCGCTTCTTCGGCAAAGCGTTCATCGACTGCGCCGCGAAGGTGGCCAATGAAAATGGCGTCGACATCTACCTTTTTCCCGTGCCCCGCTCCACTCCTCACCTGAGCTTCGCCGTGCGCCACCTTGGCACCACGGCCGGCATCGTGCTCACCGCGAGCCACAACCCGCCGCATGACAATGGATTCAAAGCCTACGGCAAGGACGGCGCCCAGCTTGTCGATCCCGATGCCAGCGAAGTCATTGCCGAAGTGAATGCTCTCAGTGGCGAGAACTATGAGCCCCTCCCCGCCGATCAGCAGGGAACCACCACGGAACTCGGAGCTGATATGGACGAAGCCTACATGGCTCGACTCGAGTCTCTCCTGCTGGATCCGGAACTCGTCAAATCCCAAAGCGATCTCAAGATTGTCTTTACCAATATTCACGGAACCGGAGGCACCATTGCTCCACACATGCTCCGCCGACTGGGCTTCCACTGTGATACCGTTCCGGCTCAGGATGTCGAAGACGGAGCTTTCCCCACCGTAAATTCACCCAACCCTGAAAACGCTGAAGCCCTGCAGATGGGTATCGACCAGGCCGAAGCCAGCCAGTCCGACATCGTCATCGGCACCGACCCCGATAGCGACCGCATGGGTGTTGTCGTCCGCAATGGAGCGGGAGAAATGACGCTACTCACCGGCAACCAGATCGGTTCCCTGATGGCATTCTACCGTCTCAAGGCTTTCACCGACCAGGGCATCGTCAACGAGGGCAATCGCGACCACGCCACCCTCGTGAAGACATTCGTCACCACGGAACTCCAGCAGGCAATCGCCGACAGCTTTGATGTCGGTGTCGTCAATACCCTGACCGGGTTCAAATACATCGGCGGCAAACTTCGAAAATACGAAAACCAGATTCCCGCGGATCTCCGTGCCGACTACCGGAACCTCTCCGACGAGGAAACGAGGGCTCTGCGCCTGGAGCATTCCAAGTTCTTCGTCTTCGGCGGCGAAGAGAGTTACGGTTACCTCGGTGCCGACTTCCTTCGCGACAAAGACGGCAACGGTGCTGTGGTCATGTTTGCCGAGGTCGCTGCCTACGCCAAGTCGCTTGGCATCACTTCAGTCGAGTTGCTCGACCAACTCTACGCTCAACACGGCGTCTATCTCGAAGGTCAGCACGCCGAAACCCTGACCGGTGCCGACGGAGCCGCTCAGATCCAGAGCCTCGCCCAGAGCTATATCGATAATCCGCCTTCCGAAATTGACGGCGCCTCTGTCGAGCGCGTTCGCGACTTCGCCAACCAGGACCACGTCGACGAAGAGGGTGACGCCATTCCCAAGGAGAAGATGGTTTTCGTCGACCTCGCCGACGGCCGTGCCTTCGCGGTGCGCCCCTCCGGCACCGAGCCGAAGATCAAATACTACATTTACTTCCGCCCCGGCAGCGCGCCAGCGTCGCCCCTTTCAGCCGACGAACTCGCCGCCGCCAAAGCATCGGCGAAAGAGTCCTTTGATTCCCTCAAGGAAGCGATTGTCGCTGACATGCGTTCCCGCCTCGGGTAAAACGCAGCTTTATGTCCCATCTCAAGAAACTCTGGCCCTGGGTCGCTGCCGTTCTCAGCGGCGTGCTCCTCGGCCTTTGCTTTCCGCCTTTCAACCGCGACGGCTTCGTCTGGATCTGGCAAGCTCCGCTCCTCGCGGCGCTCTGGTTTTCCAACCCGCCAAAAGAAAAGTGGAGCCGGTGGCGCTGGGGACTGCTGTTGGGATTCATCAGCGGCTTTGTCTTCTTTGCACTCAGCTGTCACTGGCTCGTCGAAGTGGGACATGTTGCCGGCACTGTGTGGGCCGGTATCGCCGCCCTCGTATTCTTCTCACTCTACCTCGCGATCTACTTTGCTCTCTTCGGCGCTTTCGCCGGCACGGTCGGTCGCTGGATTATCAAGGAGCCTGACAAGGCGAAAAAAGATCTCTTCGATCAATCCATTGATGTGCTTCGGGTTGCCTTTCTTAACGGTGCTGCCTGGTGTGGACTCGAATGGTTGCGCGGAATTGCTTTTACGGGCTTCGGCTGGAACGGCCTCGGAGCAGCCCTCAAGGATCACCTGCTACTCGTGCAATTCGCCGACGTCATTGGCATCACAGGCTACGGCTTCATCCTGATGTTTTGCGGTGTCATTGCCTTTTGCACCCTCGTCCGCCTTGGCCTCGAGGTGAAAGAGCGTCAGCGCCTCAGACCTCACGTCGACTTCGCCGTCGGAGTCGCACTCATCATTGGTCTTTTCCTCTACGGCACCACCCGCATATCAATGGTCCCGGAAGAGTCGATTGATCTGAGGGCCCGCATCATGCAGCTCAATATTCCGATCGAGGAGAAATGGGCCGAAGATCTAAAGATCCGCCAGAAGATCATCTTCGACTACCGCGACCTGACTCGCACCTTCGTTGAAACAGCCGATCACGACCTCATCCTCTGGCCGGAAACCTGCATCCCGGGACTCTTCATGCTCGACTGGGTGCAGAACTACTTCAACGAACACGTCTTGAAAGGCGACGACTTTTACCTGCTCACCGGAATTGAGGATGCCACTCTGCTCGGCGACGGGGATGGTGACTCCGGTGAAATCTACAACACGATTACCCTGATGAAGGGTGACACGTCGACCTATCAGTCCCATCGAAAAGTTCACCTTGTTCCGCTTGGTGAATACATCCCTTTCCGCGGCAAATTTCCTCTCTTCGAATGGATCGCCGGCGGCATCATTGAGGAGGACTTCACCCCCGGCACGTCTTTTGAACCACTCATCCTTGAGAAGGACGGTCATGAAATCGGAATCATTCCCCTGATCTGTTTCGAAGACACCGTCCCCCGGCACACTCGGAAGTTCATCCGCAACGGTCCTCAGGTCATGGTCAACGTGAGCAATGACGGCTGGTTCCGCGAGAGTGCGGAACCGATTCATCACTACAACAACGCCATTTTTCGCTGTATTGAGTTCCGCCGCCCCATGATTCGTACCGCCAACACCGGCGTCAGTGCCTTCATCGACTCCCGCGGTAGCGTGTTCTCCCGCAAGGAAGCTGACGGCTTTGCCCGCATTCTTCAGGATGAAGAAACTGGATCTACCTTCATTCGTGGCAGTCTCCCGGCCAACGTAGAGATCGATTTGAACCCACCAATAACGATCTATGCGCGGATCGGAGATGCCTTTTCGATCACGCTCGGAGTTGTGGCCCTGCTCGCAGCCGCCGGAGCTACAGTTGTCAGCACGCGCCGGAAGAAAGCTACTTCACCTCAACGCGAGAGTCAGTCGTAGGCGCCCGCAGCCAACCAAGATCTCTGCCTTCTTCACCGACGACAATCCAGAGGTGGTAGCCGTAGGTATGCTGATCATATTTGCGACCTGGATCGAGCTTACTGTATGGGCGGCGAATGCCGTCAAATCCAACCCAGAATATTGAAATCCGCTGGTTGCTCTTATTGTCGAAGCGGAGCGTCACTGACCTGCCACTTTCAACGGTTGTGTCCTTGGGTTTGAATGACCGCATCGGCTGCAATTCGATTCTTTCGAGCCCGTCTCCTTGATCCAGAGCCTCGTAGGCCTTTACCATTTCTTCAGGCCAGGAAAACTTTGGCGCAGATGACAGTTCATAACCTGACAGATGCCCCTCGAAGCCACCTCGATCCCTCGGCGCTACATATACCCATTCATCATCGCCAAATACCGATTCGATGAGAGCTGCCAGCTCGTTATCATATTGCTTCAGTTCCTCCCGGGTATTCACATGATTGTGATCATGGTCGTTCTCCCGGTTGGTATTGAACCACGATTGAACACCCTCAGCCCAATATTCGGCCGGATTGATTCCCGCATACTTTCCTTTCCACAGACCTGCGATGGCCGCCCGGTTAAAAGCCTGCTCAAGGGAATCCTGAAACCCAGGATCCACAGTATTAAGCCCCATCAGGTGAATGGCGTGAGCAAACTCATGAATCATGATGCTTTCGATTGAGTATGGGTCCCCCGGGTAATTCAAGAGGTTCTCCTCCCCCGCCGAAACCGCCGGGCGTTCTTGGGATGCGCCCAATCCGCGGGCCCTTTTGTCCCAGTAGGCCTTGGGCTCAAGCGTGGCGTGTTCCGGTATATCAGTTGTGAACTCATCCGGCGCCATGATGGCTAGACGAACCTTGTTTTCGATCAGCGCCCCCATGATATCCTCCCGATCACCAATCATCTGCTCGATGAGGAAGGCGGCCTCCTTCAACGCGTAGTCAGACACCTTCCCGGAGGACACGATCGGAAACCCCTTGTAGCTGAGATACTTTTCGTAGAACGGATCCAACGAGAGGCGCTCCACTTCGTCAGCAGGCGGCGGCACCACCTCCCCCAATTGCCCATCGCCCTTCGTCACCAGGCTGAAAGCGAAGAAAACTAGCAGGAATGCGGACAAATACTTCATCTATAGAAAAGAAAAAGGGTTAGGCCATCGACCTAACCCTGTGCGGTTGCGTATTACGTGATAGCGAAAGAGACCGTCCTTGTCACGAGATATTCATTGATACACTATTCTCTACCTATGAAACTTACCCAACCTCTGGCCCTCGCTGCCGTCATTCTTGGATTCGCTCTCCCCACTCTTGGTGATGACGAGACCATCACTGTCAGCGAATTCACCTTCAAATACGGCGAACCCTGGGTTCGACAGCAAGTCGCCAGCCCGATGCGGGCCGGTCAGTTCACTTACGACCACGAAGACGAAAAACTGAAGGACGTTGATCTCGTGATCTATTTTTTCGGCGCCGGTCAAGGTGGCGGTATCCAGGCCAACATCGATCGCTGGATCGGGCAGTTCGAAGGCACCCCGAAATACTCCATCGACAAAAAGAGTTTCGGCGGCAAAGACGTCACTTTTCTCGAAGCCTCCGGCACCTACATGGAATCCATGGGAGGGCCTTTCTCAGGCAACAAGACATCCCAGCCTGACTACACCATGCTTGCAGCGATTCTTCCCAGCGACCAGGGAGCCGTCTTTCTCAAGCTGACCGGCCCCAACGATTCGGTTGAGGCACTTAAGGAGGATTTCAACAAATTCGCCGAAAGCCCCTTTGCCGAATAATCCGGCAGCGAAATCAGCTTTTCGTGAAGGGCGGGACTAAGTTCCCGCCCTTTTTTGTTTCAGGATAGCGATTATTTCCCGCATCGCCGGCGTTACCGCCTTGGTGCGGCGCCGAACAATCCCGAGTGGTCGGTAGACAAATTTCCCGGAAATGGGAATCCTCGCCAGGGTGCCGCTTTCCACCTCAGATCGGACGCTGTCACTCGGCACGATCGAAATAGCGTTCTCGATCAGGACTCCGCGCTTCACGGTCTCGATATTATCGAACTCGACGACCTCTTTCACTTCGATCCCCGACTGGGAGAACATGCTGTCGATTGCTTTCCGGGTCGGAAGGTCGGGCTCAAATGAGATAAATCTCTCACCGTTGATCTCCTTCAACTCGATCGATTTCTTTTTCGAAAGCGGATGCCCGGGAGGACAGATGATGACAAGGCGATCCTTCCAGGCCGGCTCGATTTCGACCCCTTTCTTTTCCTGGGGATAGGCAACCAGCCCCAGATCCGCCTGGTTGTCAGAAACGTCCGCATAGACCTGGTTCGCCCGCCGATACTGAACCTGCACATCAACGTCCGGGAACTTCTGCCGAAATTCCTCGATGTAGGGCGGCAATTCGTGAAAACCGATGCTGTAAACCGTCGCAATCGTCAGTCTACCGGCAACGATATCCCGCATCGCACCGAGCTCCTCTTCGATACCCCGATAAGACTCAAGGATCTCGCGAGCCGCCTTGAGAAAGACCTCCCCCTCCGGTGTCACCGCGAAATTGCGCCGTCCGCGCTCTACCAGGGTCACACCGAAACGATCCTCCAGCGCCCGGATCTGCTGGCTCACGGCGCTCTGGCTGATTCCATTGCGTTCCGCCGCCTCCGAGAAGCTGGTCGTCTCGATCAGATCGCAGAAGACCTTGAAGGTTTCGATGTGCATGACAGAAAAAGCTGTAACCATCGCTCCGGAGTTTGGCAAGAGTCATCGAATCTCATTCCCGCAGCCCCGATGCCGCCGTAGCTTTCAGTTGCACGCGTGTGACATGCCGTCATTATAGCCTAGTAATCAGCTACCCCTGACGCTGGATGATGCCTCGACTCTCCTCTAACCTCCTGACGTGCCTCTTGCTCCTAGCATCTTTCGAACTCGCTGCCCAGGAATGGTCCCGGTTCCGCGGAGACAACGGCACTGGCATCGGCAAAATTGGGTCCCTCCCCGACTCCTTCACCAAGGCCGACTACGATTGGGCCATTAAGCTCAATGGGATTGGCCACTCCTCGCCAGTGCTCTGGGGCGACAAGCTGTTCCTGACTCTTGTCGATGAAGAAAAGCAGCAGCGCGTTGTCGCCTGCATCGATTCCGGAAACGGCAAACGGCTCTGGAAATGGTCCGATGATATTTCGAAGCACAATCTGCACAACCATAACAATTTTGCGTCCTCCACTCCGGCCGCCTCCGCAGACGCTGTGTTTGTCGTCTGGGGCTCCGGGGAAAAAACCGAAGCACTCTGCCTGACTCACGATGGCGAGCTGGTCTGGAGAAAAGATTGGGAAAGTTTCTCGTCAGATCATGGCTTTGGATGTTCTCCCATCATTTCTGAAGGGGTTCTCGTCATTCACTCTGACTCCGTTGGTGAAAAGAAGAGCTTTGTATCCGGCCTCGACACCAAGACCGGCGACGAACTCTGGAAAGTGGAGCGCGCCACCAAGGAAGAAGACGAAAAACACCTCACCGCCTACAACACTCCGGTAACTCTTGACGTCGACGGCACCCCCATGGTTGTGGTTCTCCAGACCAACGACGGCTGGCGCGGCCTCTCGCCCGAAACGGGAGAAAATCTCTGGAAGTTTCCCGGCGACTACTCTTTGCGATCGGTCGGTTCCATCGCTACAGGCGACGGCATGGTCTTTGCCACCTTCGGTTCCGGTGGACAGGGCAAACAGGCCACCGCTCTTCGACCGGCATTAAGGGGCAAGCCCAAGGTGCTCTATGAACTGGGAATCTCTGACGGTCTCAGCTATGTGCCGACTCCCCTGATCTACAAGAAGCGTCTTTATCTCTGGGGCGATGGAGGCGTCCTGACCTGCCGTAACGCAGAAACCGGAGAACTGGTTTACCGCGAGCGAGTCGGAGGAAACTTCTTCAGTTCTCCTGTTATCGCCGACGACAAGATCTGGTGCGGAAGTCGCGACGGTGAATTCGTGGCGGTGGCCACCGGCGATCAGTTCAAGGTCCTCGGTCGCTCGCGTCTCAGCGCCGGTATGAATGCGACCCCCGCAATCGCGAACAATCGCCTTTTCCTGCGGACTGACACTCATCTGATCTCCATCAAGAGCCACTGATCGATGGTGTTGCTGCGAACGAAGGACGAACTCCGCGAATGGACCACGGAGAGGACCGGCCGCCCCCGCGTTCTGGTGCCGACAATGGGAGCTCTCCATGCCGGTCACACCTCCCTGATGGACCTCGCCATCAAACGAGCCGGTGACGGAGACGTGCTCGCCACCATTTTCGTAAATCCGACCCAGTTCGGTCCCAACGAGGATTTCGATGCTTACCCTCGCCAGCTCCAGGCGGATCTGGAAAAGTGCCGGGACCACGGTGTGACCTCAGTCTTCGCGCCGGAAGCCGACGAGATGTATTTCAATGACGCCACCATCAGCGTTCACGAAAGCCGGCTTTCTCATCGCCTTTGCGGAGCCAGCCGCCCCGGGCATTTTGATGGTGTCTGCACGATCGTCGCCAAGCTGTTCCTTCTCACCCAACCCACTGCCGCTGTTTTTGGCGAAAAGGATTTCCAGCAACTCGCTGTGATCCGTCGCATGGTCCGGGACCTCGATTTCTCTGTCGACGTTATCGGAGGCCCTACGGTTAGAGAAAGCGACGGACTCGCCATGAGCTCGCGCAACGCCTATCTTTCCGACGAGCAGAGGGCCGCCGCGCCGATCATTCAGAAGACATTGCGCGAAGTCGCTGCCGGAATTGCCAGCGACAGGTTCAGCTCACCGGAAACCGCTCGCGCCGCCCTGGCTGAGGGCATCGCGTCAGAAGGACTAGCCCGTATTGATTACGTGGATGTGGTGGACGCCTCCAGCCTGGAAACGCTGGAGACGTTCGAAGGAGCCATCCCCCGCCTCGTCGCGGCCGTATTTTTTGGCAAGACACGACTCATCGACAATGTTGGCTTGCCCGAATGAATCGGTTAGGATGACCAAGTCCAAAATTCACTGAATATCAAACTCATCAGATATTGAGAGCATACGACTTCATCGTCATCGGTAGCGGCATCTCCGGCCTCAGCTTCGCGCTGCGGGCAGCGGAGCATGGCACCGTCGCGATCGTGACGAAGAAAGAGGCAGCCACCACCAATACCGCCTGGGCACAGGGTGGCATCGCCTGCGTTCAAAGTGATGAGGATACCTTCGAGCAACACGTCGAAGACACTCTCGACGCCGGAGCCGGTCTCTGCCCGCGCGATGTCGTTCACGAAATTGTGAAGAACGGCCCTGAAGCCATCCAGGAATTGATTAATTGGGGCGTCGAGTTCGATACCCACCAAAACGACGAAGGAGAAACCGAAGTCGCCCTGGGGCGCGAAGGCGGGCACACGCAACGCCGCGTTCTACACCATAAAGACACCACCGGTCGCGAAATCGAGGACAAGCTTCTCAAGGCGACACGGGAACATCCCAACATCACCATCCTGGAGCATCACTTTGCCATTGACCTCATCACAACGGCAAAGCTTGCTCTCGCCTCCCCTCCGCGCTGCGTGGGAATCTACGCACTCAACGAGGACACCGGAGAAGTCCTGACATTACGTTCAGACCGGGTTCTACTCTGCACCGGCGGAGCCGGTCGCGTCTACCTCTACACCACCAATCCAGGAATTGCGACGGGAGACGGTGTCGCGATGGCCTGTCGGGCCGGATGCGAGATCTCAAACATGGAGTTCATTCAATTCCATCCCACCTGTCTTTACCACCACAGCCTGAAGTCCTTTCTCATCACCGAGGCAATGCGGGGAGAAGGTGCCGAACTGATCGACAAGAAAGGGCGTCGCTTCATGTCTGAATACGATCCCCGAGGTTCCCTGGCACCCCGTGACATCGTCGCCCGAGCCATCGACCGTGAAATCAAGATTACCGGTGATCCCTGCGTCTTTCTCGATATCACTCACAAACCGGCCGACTACATTCGCTCGCGCTTTCCCAACATTTACGAAACCTGCCTCGCCGTAGACATCGATATCACAAAGGATCCCATTCCGGTGGTTCCTGCAGCCCACTACCAGTGTGGCGGCGTCAAAACCGACGTGAACGGAGCGACTTCCCTACCCGGGCTCTGGGCCGTCGGTGAAGTGGCCTGCACCGGACTTCACGGGGCCAACCGTCTCGCCAGTAACTCTCTGCTCGAAGGCGCCGTTGTCTCCAAACTGGCTCTCGAAGACTGCCTCTCAATGCGTAGGCCGTCACAGAAGCCGGAGATTCTTCAGGTCCCCGAATGGGAATCCGGCGACGTCACCGATGTCGACGAGCTGGTCGTCATTTACCACAACTGGGACGAGATCCGGAGACTCATGTGGGACTACGTTTCCATCGTGAGAACCACCAAGCGCCTCCAGCGCGCTGCCACACGCCTTCACAACCTCCAGCGCGAGGTCCAGGAATTCTACTGGAACTTCAGGGTGACAACGGAACTGCTCGAACTTCGAAATCTCGTGGAAGTCGCTACCCTGATCGTTGATTCCGCTGCCCGCAGAAAAGAAAGCCGCGGCCTTCACTACACGCTCGACCATCCCGAGCGCAACGACGAGCAGTGTCGGCACGATACGGTTCTCAAGAAATAGCCGGTCAAAAGGCGTCGGCTTGGTTCCGCAGTCGCGACCATAATTTACATAATCAAAGGAAATGTTGAAAGTTTCCAAGATTTATGCTCTTTTGGTACACGGTATTTTGTCCCTTTAATGGACAAATTTTACCAACAACACCGCTTGTTAGCCGTTCAATTGTTTGTGGAAACGACTCCTAAAGCCCTTCTGTGTTTCCTGGCCGCTGCCTTCGCCATTCCGAGCGCAGCCAGGGCCGGTGATGTGGAGACGTCTGTCATCGCCAGCAGCAGAGCGGCTGGGGCAGCCTCTGCGACCGGTTCCGGGGTCGAACTCAGCGTCATGCTCACCCCCGGCGCAGAACACCTCGTTCCGGGCGGGCTGCCCATCATCAGGAAGGAGACAAGCCTGCCTCGCGTCTTTTCTCCCACCCAGCCGAGAAATACCTACACCCGCTTCCCCTGGAGGCGGAATATCGTCACCACCGTTTTCTGGATCGGAGAAAAACCGACCCAGAACAACCCGACTCCCAACACGATGAGTGCCTGGGACCGCAAGTGGACTTCGAATTACGGTGGCTACGACAACCCCGATCCAGACGCGCGCGACGGGTTCATTCCCAAGGCATTCACTCCCGGTCAAAACCCTTTCTACTTCGCACTGCCCTACAACGACATCAGCCGCACCGGGACCAAGCCTTCGGCTTACACTTCGATTCCGTGGTTCAACAAGACTTACTACCGCAGCGGGCGCACCGTTCTCAAAGGGCGCTGGATCGCGATTCGCCGCGGCGACAAGGTTTGCTACGCCCAGTGGGAAGACGTTGGCCCCTTTGAAACCGACGATCACGAGTACGTCTTCGGCGACGCGCGTCCCAAGACTTCCAAGAACCGGGGTGTCGGACTCGATGTTTCTCCTGCCGTTCGCGACTACCTCGATTTTGGTGGCGGCTACGGGACCGTAGACTGGCGGTTTGTTGACGTCGACGAAGTTCCGGACGGCCCGTGGAAAACCTGGGGAGCCAACAACCCTTTCGCGAACTCTACCTTTACGGAGAACAGCACCGATTCTGAAAGCATTCTCCAGTTCCGCGACATCCGCGAGCGCCTGCTCGCTTCCAACGACGACGCTAACGAGGTCAGTTTGATCGACTGAATCAGGGAAGCACTGATTCGACCGGCTCATTGAGCCTCAGCGTCGAGGGGCGCGAACTGAGACTCTCCTCTGCCAGATCTTCACCGTGGAAAGCGACTACGATCTCTTCAAACTGATCGATGTCCCAGGCCTTGTGGCTTTCCAGCCAACTTCTCACAAACTTGGCGACCGCCATCCTTCCCTCATCGCGAACCTTATGAATTGATTTGGGGTCCGCCGCCCGAAGAGCCAACTTATCCGTGAGGCCTTTTTCCAGCTCATCGAGGTTATCCTGTCCATCCCAGCGCGCCCATCCCGCTTTCGACTTCTTCTGCATCTTGCCGGTATCGAAAGCGACCGGCAACGAGGGCACTACGGGAGGAGCCAGGACGAGCAACCTGTCTCCGTCAGCAGTTACGAACCACTCACCATTCAAATCAATGTGGTAACGATAGGTCGCTGGAACCTGGATCTCTGAAACTGTCGTTCCCAGCGGAAGTGTTTTGCCAAACATTTCGAGATTGGTCTGACGGGTGAACTTTTCCGTCGCCGTCGCCGTGGCAATCTCGAGAATATTCCCATCGGTGGCCGTTGCCTCGAGCTCACGCCATTCATCAAAAGTCTCAACCACTTCATCCGGATTGAACTCTTTCACAATTTCGACAACTGCATCCTTGGCCGATTCCATCCCCTGCTTGCCAAGCCAGATAAATGAAAAGAAAACGATCAATCCGGCCACACCGAAAAAGATAACCAGCCAGAACACACGATTCCAGGCCCTCCCGACATAGGCGGCCTGACTTTCGTCTTTTTCCGTTTCACTGGCTGATTCCTGCATTTCCCTGACAGACAACCGTAAACGAGAAATTGCTCAAAGAAAATACCCCCGTTGTTTTTCAGAAATGGGCATTTCGAGCAGTTCCATCGCTTTGAGAGCATCCTCCCAGACACGCCTTTTCATGGCCATGGCTTTCTGCGGATCACCTTCCCCCTCCTGCCGCAGAAGGAAACTGGGGTGATAAGTGACCAACACGGGAACCCCGTGAAAATCGTTGACCTTGTTGCGCATGCTGGAGACAGAGCCGGCCACTTCGAGCAAGCCTTCAGCAGCGGTTCCTCCGAGCGCCACGATTACTTTGGGCCTCACCACCTCGATTTCGCGGCGAATGTACTGAACAGACGCCTCCATCTCGGTGGTGTCAGGTTTGCGATTGCTGGTTCCCTGCATGCGGCCGTCACCTTTCTTGGGACGGAACTTTACGATATTGGAAACATAGACGTCGTCCCGTTTCAGACCCATTGCCCCGATAATCTGATCAAGCTTTCGACCTGCAGGTCCGACGAAGGGTTTTCGCTGCTTTTCCTCCTCGGCCCCCGGAGCCTCTCCGACGAACATCAAGTCAGCCATGGGATTGCCGGTCGCAAAAACGATCTGTTCCCGCAGCGTCCCCAGCTCACGGCACCTGGCGCAGGCTTTGGCGTCCTTGAAAATCGCATTGAGCTGGCCGCGAACCCATTTTTCATTTCTTTCCTCCTCCGGAATGGCAGGCTCTGCCACTGACTCAACCGGGGGAGACGTCGCAGGCATCGCAGCCGGGGCCGCAGTCTTGGCTTCGGTCGCCGCTTTCATCAATTCCATCGGCAGAGCACTCAGAGTTTGCTCTGTTTCCGGCTTGAGTAACAGTGAATCCACCCCCCTGGCTTTCTCGCGCTCAAGGATTTGCGAGAGAGCCGTCAGACCGGCGGCGATGGAATTCTGTTCAGCCATGGCCGGAATCATATATGAGAGCCCGCCGTGAAGCCACCCGCAATCGGCTCCG
>JABSSQ010000144.1 GCA_013213905.1 Verrucomicrobiales bacterium
AGGAGTGGACGGACAGGGACTCGAACCCTGGACCAATTGGTTAAAAGCCAACTGCTCTACCAACTGAGCTATCCGTCCACAAGGGAAGTCACCGGTGGTCAGCCGGGACGGGCGCGCAATGTAATGCGCAAGTCTGATCACGCAAGCGAAAGTTCTCTTAATAATTCACCGAGTGAGTTTTCCCTGGTTCCAACTCGAAAAAGAGCGAATCCAGCGAGTTCAGCGCCCTCCCAATCGCATTGGGGGTCATCTCCGACGTGGAGTATGGATTGGGGAGGCAGATCGAGTACTTTGACAACCTCATTGAAGATCCTTTGATCGGGCTTGGAAGCGCCGATTTCACAAGAGAGAAAGGTATGTTCGAAGAAATCGAGTAACTCGAGGTCCCGGAGAATCCTGCGGAGGCGCCCGTCAAAGTTGGAGAGTATTATAATACGGTATCGCTGGCTGACGCGGGCGAGGACTTCATGAGCAGCCGGGTCGGCAACCCAGGTCCCCGGAGACTCGAAGTGATCGTAAAGGTCTTCGAAGAAGGTTTCGAATGCGCTGCCTGCGGGGAGTTCAGCGCCGGCTTCGTCAAAGACCTCACGCACGATTCGTTTCCACCACGACTTCTCATTCGGATCGTCGATGCGGGACTCCGGGGAGAATGGGGCGGGCGTACGTTTCCAGACGGCTCCGAAAGCCCGGTTCAGTGCGTCAGGTGAACATGAAATCCCGTGCCGACTCGCCACCCGGGAGTAGGAACTTCCGACGGGTTCGGCGAGGTGGATGAGCGTCCCCGCAGCATCGAAACTGACGGCTCTGATGGGTTCATTTAACATAGCTTGATTTGTCTGGATTTACGCCTTGCCTATCCTGAGGGAACCGCCTATGGTTCACGTCCTACAATCTTGAGAAGTTGGCCTGAATACTGGCTAAATGGATTAAGTGGGTTCGTCCCGCTTTTTTTTGTCTCAACATCGAAGGATCAGCTCGAAAAAATGACAAACGAATTGCTAGCACTTTTCGAATACTACGAGAAAGAAAAAGGTATCAAGCGCGAGACCATGGTCGAAGCGCTTGAGACGGCCCTTTTGTCTGCTTCACGTAAGAGTATCGGCCCGGCACGTGAGATGCGGATTCACATTGACCCCGACAAGGGCGACATCCGTGCTTTTGCGACCCTCGTCGTCTGCGACCGCGTTGAGAATCCCTACGACGAGATCGACATTTTCACGGCCCGCCGTCTTAATCCCGACATTAACGTCGACGACGATCTTGAGGTCGACATTACGCCTGCCAACTTCGGCCGTATTGCTGCACAAACTGCCAAGCAGACCATGATGCAGCGCCTCCGCCAGGCGGAGAAGGAGATGATTTACGACGAATTCAAGGACCGTGCCGGCGATATCGTCAGCGGAACTGTTCGTCGATTCGAGCGCGGTGATGTATTCATCGATCTCGGTAAGTTTGAGGGTGTTATGCACCAGCGTGAGCGTGTTTCGACTGAGGAATACAATGTCGGTGACCGCATCCGGGCTTATGTCGTGGCTGTGGAAAACGGACCTCGCGGACCCGAGATCATCCTTTCCCGTAGTCATCCGAACTTCGTTCGCCGCCTCTTCGAATCCGAGGTGAGTGAGATTGCGGACCGTACCGTTGAAATCCGCTCTCTGGCGCGTGAGGCCGGCTATCGCACCAAGGTGGCTGTCTACAGCGCCGACGAAAAAGTGGATCCGGTAGGTGCTTGCGTTGGCCTTCGCGGTGCTCGCGTAAAGAACATCGTTCGCGAACTGAACAACGAGAAAGTCGATATCATTCGCTGGAGCGACGATATTCACGCTTTTGTCAGCGAGGCGCTCAAGCCTGCTGAGATCAAGTCCATCACTCTCGACGAAGAGAACAATTCAGTTCTCGTGCGCGTCGACGAAGAGGAACTCTCCAAAGCCATCGGTCGTCGTGGCCAGAACGCGCGACTTACCGCCCGTCTCGTCGGATGGGATGTTCAGGTCCAGAAGGACGAGTCCGCTCATGAAGCTTTCGAAGCCCAAGTGTCCCAGGCAGCTTCTGCTATTTCCGATGCTGCTGATATCGAGGAGGAGACTGCTATCGCTCTTGTTCGCGGTGGTCTCATGTCTCTTGAGATGATTGCCAACGACGTTGACGAAGTTGATATCGCTGACGTGCTCGGCGTGAGCGTCGAGGAAGGTAAATCGATCCTCGATAAGGCTAAAGCTGCCGTTGGTGGTGGCGATGACGCCTCCGAAGAAGCTGGCGAAGAAAGTGCCGAAGCGGATGAAAGCTCCGATTCACCTGAAGCTGCCGCTGAAGAGGAAGCGCCCGAAGCTGCTGCTGAAGCCGAGGAGCCTGCTGAAGAAGAGCAGGCGAAAGAAGAGGAGACTGCCGAGGGCTAAGCCCAAAAACCGATTCGTTCGGTAAGCTTCTCAATTTGACAAGGCTTTTAATAATTACAGAGTAAACGATTCCCAATTTTCTAACTGGACTGTTTTTTATCACCTGACCTCTTATGCCCGAAAACGATAACCAGGATAACGCTGACTCCGGCAACAAGTCTCTCGACGAAAGGAAGGCGGAAGCGCTGAACCTCTGGGAGAAGGAGGAGAAGAAAGGCGAGCGCAAGACTAAAGCGACCGCGCCTGCTTCCGGCCAGGGTTCCGTGTACGGTCATCTCGGCAAGGGGGAACCGGCCAAGGCGGCTGAGCCCGAAGAAGCTGAAGAGAGTGAGAAGAGCGTTGAAGAGGTTGGTGATCAGAAAATCATTCACATCAAGCCACCCATCATCGTCAAAGACCTGGCGGAAATGATGGAGATGAAGCCCTTCAAGATTATTCAGGATCTGATGGAGCTTGATGTGTTCGCGAATCAGACCCAGTCGATTGAGCCCGACGTTGCTGCTCAAATCTGTGAGAAGCACGGTTTTGTATTCGAGAAAGAGAAGCGCGAGAAAGGCGCCGGTGTCCACAAGGTTGAGGAAGTCATCGAAGTTCCTGAAGTTGAGGACATCGAAGAAGTCGAAGAGGAGAAGCTCTCGATTCGTCCGCCTGTGGTGACTTTTATGGGGCACGTGGATCACGGCAAGACTTCTCTCCTGGACGCCTATCGCGGATCCCGCGTCGTCCACGGTGAGGCCGGAGGGATTACCCAGCATATTGGTGCCTACCAGATTACCCGTAACGACCAGGTCGTTACCTTTATTGATACTCCCGGTCACGCGGCGTTTTCCGAGATGCGTGCCCGTGGTGCCGATATCACCGACATCGTTGTCCTGGTAGTGGCTGCTGATGATGGCCTCATGCCGACGACGTTCGAAGCGATTGACCACTGTCGCGCTGCCGGTGTGCAGATCATTATTGCGATCAACAAGGTCGACCTGCCTCGCGCTGACGTGAACAAGGTGAAGGGACAGCTGCAGGAAAACGACCTGACCCCGGAAGACTGGGGTGGCGAAACGATTTGTGTGGAGGTGTCTGCAAAGGAAGGCACCGGCCTCGATGATCTTTTCGAGATGATTCACCTCCAGGCAGAAGTCCTGGAACTGAAGTCCAACCCTGAAGGCGCGGGCCGCGGTATCGTAATCGAAGCCCGCACCGAGCCCGGAAAGGGACCGACCGCAACTGTGGTGATCCAGACCGGCACACTCAATGTCGGAGATGCCTTTATCTGCGGCAATCAGCACGGTAAGGTCAAGGCGCTTATTGATGACACCGGCAATCGCATTAAGGAAGCTGGTCCATCCACGCCTGTAGAAGTTGTGGGCTACTCCGGAGTTCCCAATGTCGGTGACGAACTCATCGAAATGGAGTCGGAGCGCAAAGCTAAGAAGCTTGGTGAAGAGCGTCAGGATCAGGTTCGACAGGAGAAGCTCAAGCCGCAGCAAAAATCCGCTCTGGAGACACTTTTCGCCAATATCGAGCAGGGCAAAAAGACAACCCTGAAGCTCATTATCAAGGCCGATGTTCAGGGCTCCCTTCAGGCGATCGAGAAGTCACTCAATGAGATCGAATCTGACAAGGTTTCTGTCGATATTCTCCGTCAGAGTGCCGGTCCGATTACCGAAGCCGATGTTCTTCTTGCCAGCGCCTCTGATGCTATC
>JABSSQ010000145.1 GCA_013213905.1 Verrucomicrobiales bacterium
AATGCGGGCATCGAGCAGAACGACTCGTCCCTCATCTTCGCAGCTCCGAATGAGGCGTCCCACGCCCTGACGAAGTTTCAGAATTGCCTCGGGCACGCTGTATTCCATGAAGGAATTTCCTCCCCGCTCCTCGATCTGTTCGAGTCGCGCCTGGGTCAGCGGATGATCCGGCACCGCAAACGGCAGTCGGGTGATGATGACATTCGTCAGCGCCTTGCCAGGCACATCGACGCCAGTCCAGAAACTGTCCGTCCCAAAGAGCACACTGGTCTCGTCGTTTTTGAAAGCCTCGATGAGCTGGCCCCGTGACTTCCCTTTCCCCTGCACCAGCAGCTCGATCTTGTGATCGTCAAAGAACCCCTCCATCTCACCGGCCACTTTCTGGAGCAGCTTGTAGCTGGTGAACAGAACAAACGCCCGGCCGCCGGACATCTGCACAAAACGACCAATCCACTTGATGAGCGCCTCGTCGTAACCCGGCGCGTTTGGCATGGGCATGTCCTTGACCAGGTGAATCGTCATCTGCTCGGCATAGTCAAAGGGACTGCCGATCTGAATGGCTTCCACTTCCTGAGCTCCAACCCGGTTGCGGAAATAGCCGAGGTCGCGGTCGCCGATGCCGAGCGTTGCGCTGGTGAACACACAGGGACGATCGCGCTCGAAGAAAACAGGACGCAGCAGTTCGGCCACATCGATGGGAGCGGCATTCAGGCTGATGGAATCGCGCTCATTTTTTTCCACCCAGTAGACTGAACCTTCGTCTCCCTGATCCAGGAAAGTGGCGAGTCCCGCGCGGCAGTCGGCGAGACGGCGAGCCAGTTCAGCCAGTTCGTTGCGCGTCGTGTCGTCAGCAAGATCAGCGACGGCACGAGCCCGGCGCCCCACTTCAATGAGCCCGGCTCCGAGGGTGTCCTCGACGAACTCAGGATCTCGAATGCGGAACTCCCTACCCCATTCGCCCCATTCACAGCTGTCTTCGACTTCCTCGAAGAACTCGTCGATATCGTCGAGCAACTTCATCGTCTGGCGCCGCCCCTGGCTGTCGCCGGTCAACTGGAAGAGCCCTTTCCGGTTCTTGGGGTTGTAGAGCCGGTGCAGATCGAATTTCATTCCGAGCTGTGAAATCGAAAGGCCCAGCTGCTTGGCGGCTACCTGCTCCAAGGTGTGAGCCTCATCGAAAATGAGAAAGTCGTTGGCGAAGAGAAAGCCTTCGCCGGACTCCGTGAAATCGGCCTGGCTGTTCAGCAGGGTGAAGAACAGGGTGTGATTCACCACCACGACATCCGCGTCGGCGACCTGCTTGCGGGCCTCCTGGTAGAAACAAGCTCCGGAGAATCCGCAGCGCTTGATCGTGCAGGCATGGGCTTCACTGCAGACCTGCGACCAGACCCGCCCCGAGGGCACGAAATCGAGATCACTCAGGGTGCCGTCCTCGGTAGACCTGGCCCACTCCCAAATTGCCTTGAGTTCCTCCAGTTCGGACGAGGTGAACATCTCTCCCCCGCCCGACATCGCGTTCTGAAGCCGGTTCGGGCACAGGTAGTTGCGCCTGCCTTTCAACAGCAGCGCGTGAAAGTCTTCATCCATCACCGACTGCAGCAACGGGATGTCTTTCTCCACGAGCTGTTCCTGCAGGTTGATGGTATGCGTCGAAATGATCGCCTTGCGCCCTTCGTCGAGCGATTTGCGCACGGCCGGGGCGAGATAGGCCAGTGACTTGCCAACGCCCGTTCCCGCTTCCACGACGAGTGGCCGTTCTGCTTCGAGGGCACGGGCCACCGCGACCGCCATCTGCTGCTGCTGGGGGCGGAACTCGAAATCCTTCAGACCGGAAAGCGCGCCAGTGGACCCGAAGAATTCGGAAGTCACGCGGGAAAGCGAATCGGAGGCACTGCCAAAGTCGGAAACAGAGATCACAGTTGGTAGACTTCCGTTGAAACCGGAGATGAAGCAAGGTCAAATCGAGAGACTTACTCCATCGCGGCGCGATAGACACCTTCGAGCGCCGTCGCATCGGCCCTCACCGGGTTAAACTGCGCCGTCCACTGCTTGGCCGCCTCTTCTGCCAACTGCGGCAGCTTGCCTGTCTCAACCCCGAGATCCGCAAGCGAGAGGTCCATATCGGCGCTTGCGAGGAGATTCCGGAGACGCTCCACAAGATCCCCCTCATAAAGCTCGTTGTAGATGGAAGCAACTTCCTCATTCCGGCTATTAAACGCAATCACCTCCGGCAGCATTGTGCCGACGGCCTGCCCATGGACGGTGCCATAATGCGCCGTCACTGGATTAGCGCAGGAATGCCCGATTCCGAGCATGGAATTCTCAATCGCCGTTCCGGCGAAAGCCGCGCCAAGTTGCATGCGGGCACGAGCCTCCATGTCGTCAGGCTGTTTCATGACCTGCTCCAAGCCCTCGTTCAACAACTGCCAGGCTGCCCTGGAGTAGGCGTAGGAAATATCGGTCCGCTTGTTACACACCGCTGTCTCCAGAGCATGGGCAATCGCATCGATTCCCGTATGAGCTGTCACGGCCGCCGGCATAGTCACCGTCAGTTCCGGATCCAGGATCGCGACAGCCGCCGCTGCTTTCTTGTCACCGCAGGCCATCTTGGCGTGTGTCTCGGCATCTGCGATGAGGGCAAAGCTCTGGCACTCGCTTCCCGTTCCCGAAGTCGTCGGAATTGCGATCAAGGGCAGCATCGGCTCCTTTGCCAAATCCACCCCCCAGAAATCCTTCATCGTCCCGCCGTTGGTCAGGATAAAGTTGCATCCCTTGGCAGTGTCCATGCTGGACCCGCCCCCGAGACCGACGATCAAGTCGACTCCGGCTTCGCGAGCGACCGCAACGCAGGCTTCCACGTCGTCGGTGGTCGGGTTTTCATGAACCCTATCGAAGACCGTCGCTTTGATACCGGCTTCGTTAATCGCGTTAACGGCACGCTCAACACAGCCTGTCTGGGCAATGCCCGGATCCGACACGATGAGCACATGACTTGAGCCCAGTTCTGCCGCTTCCGCCCCAACGGTATCGAGTTTGCCCGGCCCGAAGACGACTTTACCACCGGGAATATGCTCGAAGCCAGGCACCCAGTCCGGGGCATCCAGCCCGGCACAGAGAGACTCGATCGAGAGCGGATCGGTTAACATGGACAAGACCCTAACCGGTCATGCCGACTCGGCAAACGCAAAGGAGCGGCGCGTATACAGGAAATCAAAGAGGTTGCCCTCGTGAGGTTGATTCCAGCTGATTCGGTTGGTCGGAACGTTTCCTATGTTAAGACGCTCGATTTCGGGATGATCAAACAGCTGATTGATCCAGTCCACATCCTTGGTCACCGCGGTCATCACGAGCGAGTAACCGGTCTTTTCCAGCACCTCAGACTGAGGACACTCGACCACACTGGCGAACGGGAAGAGGAACTCCCGCAGAGCGAGATCTTCGTCAAACGAGTCAACGCGAACGATGGTGGGCTGAAGATAGTTCATGCCATCACGCTCCATGAAGCGCTCACCGTCACGATACTGAGCCGTGATGTCGGTAGCCCCGCTGGACTCGAGCCCGTCTTCAACTGCCTCATTGATCCACTCGGCAAACTTGGGATTGGCAAAACCGGAAAGCTTCGCTTCGGGATCGTCCTGGGCAAGAGGCTTGATCTCGGCGAGACGCTTGGAGACGGCATGGGCGATTTCATCGCCATACTTCGGCACCACAATGGTAGAAGTGCAGATACAGCTCCGGCCGGAATTTGCGGAAACCGATTCCACCATGGAGTCGACATATTGTTCCCAGTTTTCGATTTCGTCCTCACCAATTACGAACTTGGAGTAGCCGGTGCCGTGCACTTCAACCCGTTCATCGTTCTCGTATTGCTTCACGGTAGAGTCATCACCGAAAAGCATGACCCGGCCGGCCCGGCGAATGATCGCCCCGGAACCATCGTGTTGGGTGGGATAAAGGCTGAAAGCTTCGGCAGGCGCTCCGGCCTTGATGAAAGCTTGAATGATCCGCCACGGAGTCCATGGCTCCTCGCGACCGGGCTTGAGGAGTACTGGCACTTTCATGGCGATAGACGGAATCCAGAGGGCATTCACCGCTGGTGAGTTACTTGGCAGGATGACTGCCAACTCGTTCGTTGTGGCAGAGAAACTGACCGGTGCACCGCCCTGCTCTCCGTAACCCTTGTCGAGCACGTCCCAGGAAAGCCCTCGCGAAAGACCTTTAAAGATGTCGTCAATCTGGCCAAATAGACCGCCGAGACGGGTCATGTTGAAGCGAATCAGCGAATGTGGCAGCCCACTCGTCGCGGCCAACGACATCACGTAGTCTTCTGGAGACTGTAATTCTCCTTCAGTGCCGATCGGAAGGTCACCGTGCAGGAAGAGTTCCCCGGCTTTTTGGGTTATCTCGACCAGTTCGCTTCCACTGAAGCTCTTCAATGCTTCGCGAGCCTCCCCCATCTTGTGGAGGTCATATTTAATCATGTCCGCACATGCGAAGCTGATCTCTGCGGCCGGGTCTTCGGTGCCAAGTTGATTGACTGTCTGAACATCCAGACTCTGGAAGACCTTGCCCTGTCGGAGGATGGGAATGTGGGGAGCACTCATTGGGTAGCTGTTTAGCGGTTAGCGTTTTGGCGTTTAGCTTCATTACGATTCGCAGCGAAAAGGAGCTACCAGCTAAAGAGCTAATAGCTGAATCGCTGCGCGAAGCGCTAGTAAACTCCTTCGATCACCTTTTTCGTGAGGGCACCAAACGGGCGCACGTCACCGACTCCATCCCACGGATACTTCTCGTGAGGCTCGCGTCGAATGGCCTCGTCACGCTCGAGGAAGCGCGGCATGAAAAATTCGTGAGTCAGGGTGGTCAGCTCAACGCGGCCATATTCGCCGTAGTCTTTGGTGACTTCGGTTTTGTCAGCGTCAACAATTCGCAGAACGGCCCGGGGTTGGGGCGCGTAGTAGGTTACGCTGTAGTCTTTTTGAGGAAGCTCGCTCGGAATCGATACCGCGAGCCCCATCAGGGTGTTGCCATAAGTTGGAACGAACTGCGCCTTATTTTCGAGGACTTCTTCCTGGAGGAAACGCACATACTCAGGGGTCATCGACGTCCCACCGCAGAAGCAGCCCTTGATACCGTGGTCAGAGATAGAAATCCGCTCACCAATGGAAGCAAGGAGACGCGGCGTTGTAAAAATACAGGAGATGTCGCGGTGCTTGATAATTTCAACTGCTTGAGCCATCACGTGAGCTTGGTATCGCTCAACCTGATCGAGCTCTTTACGCTTAATGAGGCGCTTCACCCACCGGGGATCGAGATCAACATGGTAACAGCTGCCTCCGCGAACGTTGGCAAGGTGCTCAACGGCAAGACGAAGACGCCGCGGACCGGTCGGTCCTACCATGATCCAGTTTCCGCCCTTCGGAAAAAACTCGTCGCTGAGCTGCTCGGAAAACTGCTCGTAGTCGTGCTTGTAGTCATCCCAACCGACCCGTTGCTTGGGGAGACCTGTCGTTCCGCCCGTTTCAAAAACATTGAAAGGGCGCCCCTTGTAGGCATTCGGGACAAAGCGCTCGTTCTTCTCATCGCGCAGCCACTCGTCCTGGAAGTGAGGGAACTTTACAATGTCTTCGTAGCTCTTCACCTCTTCGCGAGGATCCCAGCCTGCTTCAGCCATCCAGTCAAGCCAGAAGGGACATCCGGTTTCTTCGCTGAAGTGCCACGCCATCATTTCGCGGACCCGTTCGTCGAGTTGTGCTTTTGCTTCGTCTGCAGTCATTGGAAGTAAGTAGGAAAGTTTTTGGGAGAAGAGGAGTTGGTGATTACGGGAAGAATTTCTTAATGGTTTCGTCGGAAGGCTTCTTTGTGAGAAGCGAAACAACGACCATGGCTACGAGTCCGAGCACGAAACAGATTGCGACTGGCATGATACCGTCATCACTGCGGTGTTCGCTAGAGAACACCGTGTATTCCCCACCCCAGCCAGCCTTGGCGAAAAAGTAGAACCAGCTTGCCGCCACAGCGATGATACAGGCATAAGCACCGGCCTTGGTAGCGCCCTTCCAGTAGAGTGCGGTAAACACGAGCGAAGTCAGAGCGGCAAAGCCGGAGAAACTCCACACCGCGAGATCGAAAACGTTCTGCACATCCTTGAGCACGAGCGACAGGATGTAGGTCAGCAAGACGATCGCAACCACGAAGCCACGGGCGATAAGCACGATCTGCTTATCGGTAAAACGGTCCTTCGGCTTGTTGTGAAGAACGATGTCATTGGTGAAAATAGTTCCGAGACAGAGGAACTGCGAATCAAGCGAGGACATGATCGCCGCGAGAATGCCCGCAGTCACCATCCCGGCAATGAGCGGATTCTCGATGAGAAACTTCACCACCACGGAGAGCACTTTGCCAACACCTGCGTCGTCGGCGCTTCCCATAATACTCACGACCGGCTTGGGCCAGGCATCGACCGGAGGCACATTAAATACACCCGTGGCCCAGAGGCCGATAAGCACGCAAGGAACCCACACCACCATGATGCAGATCGGGTGGGCAATCACGGTCAGTCGGAAACTTTTCGCACTCTTGGCGGTCAACCAGTGCTGGAAAAGGTGCGGGAACATCCCGACGGAAAGCGGAATGAACATGTAAGTGAGAAACTGAATCGGAGGAATACCGATCTCCCGTTGGAAGGCTCCGGCCTTGGTGGTCACCTCAAGTTCACCGGGAGTTCGGACGAGGTGTCCGGGATAGATTTGCTCGGACGCTGCTGCAACCCCGCCGAGCGCTTTGGAAATCAGGTAGAATGCGAGAACACCCATCGCCATGAAGACGAGCGTCTGGAAAGTGTTTGCCCAGGCGGCGGCACGAGAACCACCCGCGAAAATGTAGGCCAGCACCACACCACAGATAACGAGACCGATGAGCCACGGCGGAACCGAACCATTGAGCATTCCTTCCTGCGGAAATAGATTCGGAAACATTCCGGCCGTCGCCGGACCCATGACGCGATAAGATCCGATCACGCCAATAAGGAGATAAGGAATCACGAGCAACACGAGACACGGAAACAGCAGGTAACCGATACCATTCGACTCAAAGCGATTCCGGAAGAACTGAATCTGGGTCACATAGCCGTGACGCTTCGCGATCGACCACACTTTGATTCCAATCAGGAAGAAACAGGCGGCGTGAATCAATCCTGACGAAGATGCCATCAAGCCGTAGGTGCCGACGCCCTTCTGGAACGCTTTACCGGTCGAGCCGACCAGGGCGAATGCCGTCATCGTCGTTCCGAAGACCGACATCAGGAGCATGAAAGGTCCGATGGAGTGACTCGCAACGAAGTAGTCCTTCGAAGTTCCGCGAAAGAGTTTCCCGCTGAACAGGGCAAGTCCGAGGAGCAGGCCAAGGTAGCAGATGATCACCACCAGGGGCGTTTTCGAAACGGTGGCCGCTTCGGCCTGGGCCAGGATGAACAAGGATTCCATAGAATTAAACAGGGTTAGGTCAATGACTTAACTGGGTCGAACTGGCAGACACTTCGATGACCGAAGCGCTCCGCCGATTCCTCTGACCACAGGCAAATCAGTCTTCGCCCTCGGCCCATTTCTCCATGCGGTCGGGCCAGGCAAATTTCACGACGCAGGCCCAGAAAATGGCTGCGACGATGGAGTAGCAGGCATGATAGGCAAGCCCCACAGGGATAAAGCCGAACACAAGGTTTCCATTATCCCAGTTCCACGTGTCCTGGTGCAAAACCGCCAGAGCGACGAAAACAAAAATGATAATACCGGTCTTCATGTTAGAAGGGCTTGCTGAATACCTGAGGAGATTACTCACCTTCGAGCTCGTAAGCGTAGAGGTGGGTCTGAGTCATGATGTAGAGCGTGTTGTTCGCCACGATCGGCGTCGCGTAAATCGGTGCCGGGTAGTTCACGATCGTCAGCTCTTCGTATTCCTTACCGGCCTTGAGAATCACCATCTCGCCGTCCTCGTTCCCGAGCATCACCTTGCCGTCGACCACGAGAGTGGAACCCCAAATGTGAGAGAGCGTGTCGTGCTCCCAGTATTTCTCGCCAGTCTCGGCATCGAGGCAGTAGAGACGCCCGGAGTAGTCAGCGATGTAGAGAAGCCCATCAGCGAGCGAAGGTGTCGAAATGGTACGTCCAACCTCTTTAAACTGCCAGACGATGGCATCTTCACCGGTGCCCTTGCTTGGATCGATACACGTTACAGCACCAACCCCTTCCCCGTGCTCGGGGTCCTGTCCGATGCAGGCGTAGACCTTGTTATTATAGATCACAGGAGACGAGATGATCTCGGAAGGACCAGGATAGGTCGCATACTTGATCGGCTCACCGGCTTCGTCGAAGCGGTATTCCTTCGGGCAGCAGTCAACTTTCCAGATTTCCTTGAAAAGGTTGTAGGTTTCGCCGCCGTCTTCGAGCGCCTCGAAATCAGTTCCGTGGAAACCGTAGGTGAAGCCGTCGCCGGCACCGAAAACAACAGTCGGGTTTCCGGCGAGGTCATCAGAATAGGCGGGTGAAGACCAGTTACAGTGCATGATGTTGGCACTGATGCCGCTGTCCTCTTCCGCGGCGAGCTCACCGGTCTCCTTGTCGAGAGCGATGAGAGTCGGGTTGTAGGGCGCAGGAATGTTGATGTGCGACCAGTCGACACCGTTTGAAGTGCTGGCGTAGACATATTTGTCGGAAATCACCACCGAGCTGGAAGTGATGTTGTGTGGGAAGACGCCCAGCTCGCTTCGCATGTCGTAGCCCCAGACAATGTCGGCGCTCTTTTCGTCGAGCTCAGCCGGCTCTGCCTCGGCAAGCTTCTCGAGACCACCATTGGCATACTTGGCCTCATCCTGGAACGGGCCGTCGTTGCCGTCGCTCATGCCGTAAACATCGAGGCAGATGATCTCACCGCGGTTGGTCACCACGTAGCCATACTTGCCGTCAACGATCACAGAAGAACACACCCCGAGAAATTCCCAGTCGGAAACCTTACCGGCGTCGAGCTTCGGGATGTCGAACTGCCAGAGCAGTTCGCCCGTCTTCTCGTCGAAGCACATGATGATGCCCTTATCGCCGGTAACAGATTCAAGGCGGGGCTTCTCATTGTTCGTACCGATGAACACGCGGCCATCTTTCACGGTCGCTGTGCCATAAGCCTGGGAGCCCATCTCGGCCACCCACTTGAGGTGCTTGGCACCGTCGGCACCACCTGAGTCATTGAGATCGCCGGCGGAAAAGTCGATCGGGAGACCGGTCGCCGGAGACATCATGTTGTTGGAGGCGTCACGCCCCCACTGAGGCCATTCGCCCCCACCGGGGAGAGCCTCAGGAGCTGGTGACGGTTTCTCTTCCCCCTTGGCATCCATGGAGGAAGCGAAGAGAGCCAATGAAAGCAGGCTGAAAAGCTGCCCGAACAGTTGGAGTTTGGATTTCATCATGGCTGATTGGTGAATTGATAGGTTTGGGTCAGGAGTTCTCCGGTCCCGGGATTAGTCGTTGGAGGTGATAGAAATGTTGTCGACGAAAACGGTCTTCTGGCTCTGCGGGGCAAAACCGAAGATACCGGGAGCGCCCTTTTTGTGAGCATTGTTGTGCTTCACCTCGATGGTCCAGGCTTCAGGCTCGGGCTGATCTTTCGGCCAGGCCTTGGCGCGGATGACGCCGGAGCCGTCCTCAGCCACATCAACGCTGGTCTTAAGCGTGTACCAGGTGTTTGCGGAGATTGGGAAGGGCACGGACTCTTTGACCCGCTCGTGGTTGGAGCTGACTTCGAGAATGTTGGCGTTACCCACCATGGAAATGATGTAGCGCTGGTTGATCAGGCCCACCACCGACTTGATGCGACGGCTGCCGTCGGTCATGACATCAGCCTGCAGGGTGTAGTTGGTCAGGTCAGGGTGACCGATGAATGAGAGCGAACGCTGGAACAACACGCGGTCGAGCGTCTTGGAAAGGACCTTGTTGCCGTCGTTTTCGATCACTTCCCACTTGAGGCGGGCACCGATCCACGGAAGCGGCGGAAAATCGAATTCGCGCCCCTCAACAGAGCCGCCCGGCTTGGCAGCCAGTTCGAAGCCTTCAAAGTCTTCGGTGTAAGGCAGATTGGAAATCACGCGGCCACGGAGGTATCCGGCAAGCTCACCTTCAGTCCCCTTCCAGGCACCGGCAGAAAGTGCAGCGTCTGCGCCGGCACTGATGGTGTTGCCCTCGAACGAGGCATCCATCGTCGCTTTCACCTTGGCAGTGGGAGGAATGAATGTTTCCCAGCTGGCGGTGCCACCGTCACCGACGATCACGCCGCCCGCATCCTGCTGCTTCAGGGTGACCGTGGCAGACTCTCCGGAACGAAGCAGCACATCGCTCGGAACCGGGAGCAGCTTGGCCGCCTCACCGGGCTCAGGGCGAACCACTTCGGGAGCGGACGCATATTCAATGCCGCTGTTCTTGATTTCGAAAGCGTAGAGCTTCTCGGTCGTGTGGACATAGAGACGCCCGTTACAGATCGACGGTGTGCCGATACCATTGCCGTCCAGCTTGATCTGGTTTTCGATAACCGGCTTGTCGCCTTCCACATTGATCACGTAGAACTCACCCGGGAAGGTCGAGATGAAGAGCCGACCACTCGCGTAGAGCGGTGAAGCGTGCAGCTGGGAGTTGGCCAGCTTCTCTTCCCAGTGAATCTTGCCAGTCTCGGCATCCACGCAGATGAGGGAACCGGTCTTGACCATCTGGTAAATCTTTCCGTCGTGGAGAGTTGGAGAGCTGGTGAACATTTCCAGGGTCTCACGCCAGACTTCGATATCGTCGGAGAGACGGGGTGCGCCCTTCTGAACGGGATCCACTTCACCGTCAATAGCGTCGAAGTCTTCAGGGATATTGATGCGGAACATCCGGCCCATCTCTGTGGTATCGAGGTTTTCCTTACCGTGGATGTTGATGACCGAGTCCTTGTAGACCACCGGAGAGCTGTTGATCCCCCCTTTGGAAACCTGCCAGCGCCAGATGGCGGTGCCGTCGTTCACATTGACGCATACAATGTTGCCGCAGCCAGTACCGGCGTAGAACACGCGCTTGCCGTCACGAGTCTCCAGGAACGGAGTGCTCATGGAAGTGTCTTTCAGGTAGGGCGGGCCCACACCGGGAACGGATGTCCAGAGGTGCTCACCGGTATTTTTGTCGAATCCGAAGAAACGGTCGCGAGCCGGGCCATTGGCGCCCCAGTAACTCGTCACACCGCGAATGATCACGATATCACCATCGATCACCGGAGAACCGGCACGACCGTTGGGGAAAGTGAGGCGGCCAAAACGCTCCATCATGGAAACCTGCCAGACCTGCTCGCCGTCTTTGTTAAGGCAGGTAACGAGACCGTAAGTGGTCGCAACGATCACGTTTTCGGTGTCGGGATCGACCGCAACGGCTCCGATCGAGTAACGATTGTAAATGGTATCGGAAAGGAAATCATGAGTCGCGAATTCCCAAATCACGTCTCCGGTCTTCTCATCACGGGCCTGAACGACTTCTTCCAGGTCAGGGCCACTGCCCCGATAACCCCAGGAATAGATGCGCCCATTAAAGACGACTGCGGTTCCCTGTCCGGAGATCGCGTCGGTCCAGACCGGCGTCTCATTAAATTCAAAGTCAGCATAAGATTCGAGGCTGACACCGGTTTGAAGGGGGCCGCGCCAGGCGAGCCAATTCCCTTTGTGAATATCCTCGGCCATGGAAGGCATCGCCAAGGTTCCGACTGCGGTTAGAACGAGGAGAACTCGAAGTGGGAGTTTCATAAAGAAAAACGATTCAGAAGACAAAAAATCTTACGTGGGCGGACAGGATAGGAGCCGCCAAAAAAACCCGCAAAAGGAATTTGTGGTTTTATCACGTAAATTAGCGTCACTAATCGCTATTCTTGCGATTCGGGGCGATTTACCCCATTTTGGGGTGGATTAGCGATTTCCTTATAAGCTCTGCTAATATTCAATCTGAGGCCATCAAATTGAGGTCACAAATCGAAGAATTCTCGTCAATAGCCGGTAAGTGATGCACCTTATTGCTATCAGGGATAACGCCGAAATGTCCGAACTCGACCCGCGCGTGGATGAAGACTTTGCCGAATTGGTGAGGCTTCACCATCGCGACTTGCTGGTTTATGCACGCGCTCTGGTTAAAGACGATGCCACTTCCCGGGATATCGTGCAGGATGCCTTCGTTGCTGCTTACGAGAAGGCAGGAACCTTCGACATCACCCGCGACTTTGCCACCTGGATGCGTGGTATCGTTCGCAACAAGTGGCGGGAATGGCTCCGGAAGAACCGGCGCTACGATCTCACCGATAACGAGCTCGCCTCTATTGACGCTGATGTCGCTGCCTGGCAAAACGAACGTGCCAGTGGAAACAGCCCGGTTTTCGAAGCTCTCGAGACTTGCCTCTCCCGCCTCCCCGACAACCTCATGGATACCGTGAAAGCCTACTATTTTGAAGGCCGCAACGGAGATGAGGCCGCCGAGCGTCTTGGCATCGCTCCTGCGGCAGTTCGAAAACGCCTGCAG
>JABSSQ010000146.1 GCA_013213905.1 Verrucomicrobiales bacterium
GCTTCCGGTGGTTTCCTGTTGGACAAGCCTTTCTGGCTCTCCGGCGTTCCGTTCTCAGAGAGTCTTCCTCAACTCTCCGGTGCCATTCGACAACACTTCGAGAAGAGGCGGCACCCGGTATTTGTTACCCTGAAGGACGACGAGGGAGCAGAGCTGGAGCGCGTTTTCGTGGTGCCTGATGAGTGGCCCGCAAAGTCCTGAGTGCCTGAATGCGACGGAAACGGGTTTTGACCCCGGCCGGGGATCTGGCATGCTTGAGCCATGGCATCGACGAAGCGGACCGTGGCAGGTCTTCTTATCTTTCTCGCAGGTTGCAATGTGATGACAGCGAAGGCGCAGCTTCACCCGGACTCGATTCAAGCGGCTTACCAGTACTCGGCCTCGCACTCCGGTCGTGCGTTGATCATCAAGGAGCAGGGTAAGGTTCGGTTTGAGCAGTATTACAACGGTCTGTCGAAGGGGACGCCGTTGCATATTTACTCGGGAACGAAGTCGTTCTTCAGTGTGCTGGCGGTGATTGCGCAGGAGGAAGGTCTTCTGATTCTGGATGAAAAGGTTTCCGACACGATCACGGAATGGAAAGGAGACCCGAGGAAGAGTCGAATCACGATTCGGGAATTGCTCAATTTCACCTCGGGGATGGAGACGGGATTCAACGAAATCTACGGGCGCTCCAGTGCGGACAAATTGAAGTTATCTCTCCAGCTTGATGCGATGCGTGACCGGGGAAAATCGTTCATCTACGGACCGAGTCATTTGCAGATTTTCTGCGAGGTGCTCAATCGCAAACTGGCCCCGAGAGGGATTGAGTATGAGCAGTATCTCAATGAGAAGCTGATCCATCCGCTGGGGATTCGAATCACGCGCTGGCGGGAGGACGCTCACGGTAATGTGATCCCGTCGGCGGGCATGTACATGACCGGTCAGCACTGGATGAACTTTGGCGATATGGTCCTCGCCGGTGGAAAATGGAAAGGTCGACAGCTGGTGAGAACCGACAGCCTGGTGCAGTGTTTCCAGGGAACGGAGATCAACCCGTCCTTCGGGCTGTGCTTCTGGCTGAACTCATACAAGGATCGGCCTGATGCCTGGGAGGTGGATGTGGAGGAGACCCTCGAAGAGGAGCCGCTCCCTGAAGACTGGCGTGCCTGCTGCCTTGCTAAAGGGGCTCCCGCCGATCTGGTGGTTTCTCTGGGTTCGACGTTTCAGCGACTCTACATCGTCCCGTCGATGCAACTGGTGATCGTTCATCACGGGAAGCCGGGGCACGACTTCCGTGATTATGACTTTCTCCGAATCCTGTTCGAGGATGCCGGTGTGCCCGATGCAGAGGTAGACTCTCCTCCGCAAAAGCGACAAACCCGCCCGCTTCTCAAGAAGCTTTTTGGCGGGGATAAGGAATGATCAGTTCTCTGGCGGCAAGGGAGTTTCGCCGCCGGTTTCGAGTCCTTTTTCAGGGGTGTTGTCCGGATTAGAAGTCGGCTCGTCGGAGTTTTCTTCGGGCTCAGCTTGAGCAACCTTCTTCTCGGCGGCGGCGAGTGCGTCGTGCTTCACAAAACGCATCAGGTTGGACTCACCGGGACGCCACTTGTATCCGGTTCCGAAGGGAAGGGCGGTGCTGCCACGGCTGTAGGCCGCGCGCATGTCGGCCTGGTAAAATTCAGAGAAGAGATCGATGGGACCATTGTAGCGGCCGTGGAGAAAGGGTTGCCAGGTGTCCTCCTTGAAGTAGCGAAAGGGAATGCCGGAATCGTCCTCGACGATCTGGTCGCTGTAGTCGAGGAGGTGATCCCGAATTCCGTTGAACCAATTCTGGTGCATGAGAAATGAAGCGGCCTTGAGGTAGGCGTTGCCTTTCGGTTGGGCTTCCAGCCAGGTCTGAAATCCAAGCTTCGGAAAGCCGCCGTCCGAGAGGTCGGAGGAAAAGTAGTAAAGCGTCTTGCTCTGCTGGAGGCGCCGGGGACCAAACTCAATCTTAACGACATTGGCACCGGACGACGTGGCGCCCTGACTGGCAAGGGTTCCGTCCTTCTGCAGGGAAAGGTATTCGAGGCTCTTGATATACTGACCGGAGCGGGCCAGGAAAATCATCATGATAGGCGTGGTGCCGTGAAAGGTGGAGAAGCGCAGGTCTTCCTTCATGTCCTTGGTTCGGAAGAAGCTGAAGTTGATGATTTCTCCAAGCGCGTTGCGCACTTCGCCGAGGGCGCGACCGGTGTTCCCGGTGGTGAGCTCGGAAAGGTCGGGCGTTTCGCCAACCGGCTCGAGACCGCAGAGGATGTAGGTGTCCGCGGTGGGAAACATATAGAAGGCATGAATGATGTCCGGTCCGCTGAACATGTATCGAAGCGTGGAGCCAGTGGTCATGTCAGGCTGAAGCTCAGTGGACGCCCAGTTGGACATGGGGATGAGGACGCGTTCTTCGTGGCTCGAGAACTCGCGATCCATTTGCTGAACGTGCGAGGACCAGGAGGAGGTTTTGGTGAGCGCGCTCTCTTTCTCGTTGGGAAGTTCGATCCCTGCGAGGAAGGCGACGGCATCGTTGAGCTTGGCGATGTCAATCGAGTCGTCCTGAGCCCGGAGTTGGGTGAGAGAGGCGAAGGGGAGTGCGGCGAGGAGGGCGATTCGGATGAGCATAACAGGAGGCGTAGATGACGTTGGAGAGTGAAGAAAGCTTGTTACCTTGACGAAGTTGTTGCCTGGTTATTCGTCTGATTTGACGCGCCCGACGATCCGAATGTCGGGCCCGATGAGATCGACCTGCATGTCTTCGAGATGAACGCCAAGGTTCGGTGTCGGGATCAGAGAGGTTTCGCCACCTCCGAGCCTTGGGGCGAGGTAAAGCACCACTTCGTCGACGAAGCCC
>JABSSQ010000147.1 GCA_013213905.1 Verrucomicrobiales bacterium
CCAATCGGACCGGAGGAAGCTGACGCGATCGGAGGTCGTGACAGCACCGAGTCGCTTGAGTCGATGCTTAGGAAAAGTGGCCAGGATAAGGGGCATGCATCACTGCGAGCCAACGGAATAGAGAAGATCATAAATGGGGAGTGCACGGTCGATGAAGTGCTGAACGCGACCCTTGATTTCGCCTGACGTGCTACCAACGAAAATTTGATCAGTGAAGTATAGGAGATGGGTTGGTTTGACTACACAGCTGTGACCGATACAGGGGAGAGTATCAACGGACGTCTAAGGGCGGATTCTGCTGAGGAACTCCGGTGGCTGCTGCTTGAGCGCGGGCTTCAGCCACAGGCAGTTCGGGAGACTGAAGCGCCTAATGATGGGTTTGCCGTCGGAAACTTTCTGAGTGCCCGTTCCGTTCACGTCGAGCTGACGCTTCGACAGATTTCAGTCATGTTGCGAAGTGGGCTCACACTTCTCGCTGCCATCGAAACGGTTATCGAACAGCCTCCTTCGCGAGCCGTTAAGCGGGTTTATGAAGGTATTCGCGAAAGGCTTGAGAGTGGTGGAACATTTTCAGAAGCGCTTACTGAGCACGCCTGTTTCCCTGCCGGTGCAATCTCCATGATCGGGATGGGGGAGGAGAGTGGTAATCTGGATACGGTTATTGAAAGGGCAGCTGACTCGATGGAGTCGAAGCGGCGGAGTCAGACGGCAATGTTAACGGCGTTGTTCTACCCGACCTTTACCTTTCTTTTTGCGATCGGCATTTGCGTCTACATGGTCCTTGCGGTCATCCCTCCTATGAAGAAGGCGCTTGAAGCTCTCGGGCGCCCTATGCCGGCGATGACTCAGTCATTGCTGAGTGTGTCCGAATTTGTCGGGAAGTGGGGTATCCTCATGGGGAGCGTTTTGGTCATCGGGATTATTGTTTTCGTGATGATCTACCTATGGCCGCCGGGCAGACTGGCGATCGACCGAACGCTCCTTCGCATTCCTCTAATCGGAACGATTCTCAGGACTGGTGCCTCTGCCCTCTTCGCCAGGTCGATGAGCACACTGTTAGGAAGTGGAATATCCCTCGTCGAGGGTTTGCGAATTCTTGGCACGATTCACGGGAACCGTTACTTCTGTGCGGTGGTCGAATCCGCTCGTCGTCGAATTCTTGAAGGGGGTTCGCTGGCAGATAGTCTCTCAAGTCCCCGTTCATATACCCCAATGATGTTGAAGATGGTTGGGGTCGGGGAAGCGTCTGGCAACCTCGAGGAGACCCTCGATCATATTGCAGATTTCCACGAGGACCGGCTGCAGGCGCTGATCAAACAACTCAGCGCCTTGTTAGAGCCAGTAATCGTGCTCGTTGTCGGTGCGCTTGTTGGATACGTCTACATCGCATTCTTTGTGGGGCTTTACGGCGCAAACTAGAATTGCGGTAAGTGCCCGGCGTACAGATTTTGAACAGGAAACTTAGGAAAATACACTCATGAAACAAACAGTAATCAGTTGCCTTAGAATGATGTGTCTCGCTTTGACGCTTGGGCTTGCGAGCTTCATTACTAAGTCAGCGCATTGTCAGAACGAAGCGGGATCACGAGGCGACCCAACAATGGCCGATTCTGAAATGGCTGAGGTCATTCGAGCCCTGCGTGCCTCGCAGAATCAAAGTGATGCACAGCAGCGTCAGCAAGCTGGACCTGTGGAGCGAATCTCGCTTGCAGGTTTGGTGGTGGGTGGCCGACAAGAGCCAGAGACAGCAAGTGGAACCGCGATTTTCCAGGTGGGAGATGGATATCTTCTCGCGCGGGAAGGACAGACATTCGAAAGCGGCGGAGACATCTATACACTGAAAAATGCGAATGCCCTGCTGGTGTTGCTCGAAAATTCTGCTGGTGGGCAGCTCGTGCTTCGAGCTCAGAAACCGGAATATGTACGTGGTATTGCTGCCGATGTTTCATTCATCGAAATGCAGGAAGTTCCGCTCTATCTTGTGGCAAGAGCAATTTCTGATGAGACGGGAGTCCGAATCGCTGTCTCATCAACGGCTCGCGACACACCTGTGAGCATCTATCTGCAAAATGTCACCGTTGGAGACACGATCGACTCGATCGTTTTAACCCATCGTCTCTACATGAGTGAGATTCCCGATTCCGAGATTGTGAGGCTTCACACAACCGAGGAATACGCAGAGGATGCTGCAACCTTTCGCGATGAGCGAACTCAAGTATTCACGTTGAAGTATCCCAACGCGAGAGATGTCGCCCTGTCGATACGCGATCTTTACGGTGACCGGGTTCAACTCGCTCAGCGCTTCACCGACGAAGACCAACCTGGTGAATACCTTTCCGAGGACCTGGAACAGCGCATGGAGCGCTTCGATATCATCGATGCCAGAGGACAGGGGTTTGGTGTCGATTCAAGTGGAGGAAATTCTGGAGTTGGTAACCGTTCCCCGTCGAGTCGACTTAGTAACCTTAGCTCAAATAACTCTCGCTCGTTTCGAAACTCGGAGCTAGGCAGTCAGGGCGGTGAACGTGAAATAGACCGCTTCACCGCAGAAGATCAGCTTTCTGCTGAACAGATTGCTGCGCTTGCTTCCGGTGATGCTCTTGCCATCGAGCAAATCCTGCGGTCGCGTGCGGATATTTACGTCACCGTGCTCGACCGACTCAACAAGGTAATGGTGCGAACAAGGGACGAAAAAACAATGCAGGAAATTTGTGACCTTGTGAAGTCGCTCGACGTGCCGACGCCGCTCGTCCTTCTCGAAGTCAAGATCATGGAAGTCGATCTTGAGCGTGGACTCGACACTGCCTTTGACTGGGACTTTAGCGATGGGAACTGGGGAGGCGAGTTTCGCCCTACCGGTCCATTTCCTATCGGTTCCGAAGACCTGCTTTTCACTTACATGTCGAGTTCCTTCAACGCTCAGATATCGGCTCTGCAACAGGGTAACAAGCTGACCACGCTCGGGAAACCGATGCTGATGACAGCAAACAATGAAGTCAGTCGTCTTTTTATTGGTGAGGAGGTTCCGTTGAACCGAAACTTCAATGCGGCACAGGATGTCATTGCCGATGGCACAGTGATTCCCGGGGCGGCAGCAACTGAGATCGAGTTTCGCCCGGTAGGGTCCACGCTTTTGATTACACCGAATATTAACGATGACCGCACAGTTTCGTTGCGTGTCCTTCAGGAAGAATCCCGGGTGGTTGAGAACGGGGCCAACGTTCTTGTGCCGAACGCGGTAGGAGGATTCAGCAACCAACAGATCGACATCGTGTCATCCCAGACGGCTAGCGGAACCTTTGTCGCGAGAGACAAAGAAACAATTGCTATTGGTGGAATGATCACGGAGAGAATGGTTTCCCAGCGATCGCAGATTCCAATTCTCGGGGATATTCCTGTAGCTGGCGTGTTGGCTCGCAATCAGAGACTGGGGCGCGAGCGGAAAGAGATCGTTCTGTTGCTGACCCCACACATCGTCAAGACTCCGGGAGAAGGCGAGCCTATCACTCGTCAGCTCGTTGAGCAGAATTCCTACCACCCCAATGCTCCTCAACTGGGCGAGGGCGAAATCGGCGCGTTCGTGAAGCCTAATGTGGTGACGCCTTCCAGCGACGAATTCTGGCCTCTTGAGAGAATTCAGGAGCAGCAGGAACTCCGGGCTGAGCCGGTTCAGTACGATGCCAAATCCAATGGGCCAGTGAAGAAGAATTACAACATCTTCCGGTGGTTTACCGGGCAGTGATATTCCTGCCCGGATCGTTCGCTATTCGCTGACAATCTTGATATAGCTCCAGTAGCCAAACTCGTTCTTCCAGTCATTGGCGCCGTTTTCGATACTGAGCTCGGCGTGCTGACCGGCGTATTTGGTGAGGTCATATTCGAGTTCCAGCCATTCGTCGCTCACGTTAGCGTAGCTGATGATTCGATCATCGAGAACTTCGTCACCGACAAGAACCCGGAGCTGCCAGTCACCATGAGGATGATAGCTGACTCGAATCTTGAGCTTGGTGGTTCTACCTTTGGGAACGTCGAGGTGTTGAGAGAAAACCGCGGGCGCCTCTTTGTTCAACGGGTGAGTCTGAAGAACCGTTTCATTTCGAAACCCCTCCTGCAGGCGTGGTTGAAGCTGAGTCATGGTGGAGACGTTGGAGAGGCGGAAACCGGGAGCGATTCTTTGCACGTCCTTGAGCCACGGTTGGATCGCGCCGCCTCTTTTCGGCCCGGCCGGGGCGACTGATCCGCTAACGAGGCGGCGGGTGGTGTGAGTCTGGAGTTGAGGGATTTTCCCTGCCATTGCCACCTCCAACGCTTTCTCTGGGTGTTCCGGTACCATCGGTTCAAGAGCAAACCAGAGCATTCTCGGGATGTTGTTGTCCTCGACGTCTTCCTCGTGCATGGCGAGGGATGAAAGAATGCCCCAGCGTTTCTCGAAAGGAATTCGCTGGAGGGCGGAGGCAAGGTAAAGCCGAACGACGGGGGAAGGGTCATTCTCTGCCAGCTCCGCGAACCTGGCTAACGCTTCATCACCCGGATTGCGATCTTCGCAGAGAAACTGGATGGCCCATGCCCGGACGTATTCGTCATCGTGGGTCAGCATACTGGTCAGGGTCGCGTTGTTTTGACCGCCTGTAACGTGGAGGGCCCAAAGGGCACGGAGTCGTTTGCCAGAAGTGGTGGCAGAGCCAAGTTGCTGGAGAAGTTCTCCATAGACGGCGGCCTGATCGAGGTCTCCGGAATGAGCGCGGTATTGCAACTCGGTCCGGGCCTGACGCACGTACCAATCATTGCGGTGAGTCTGCAGTTTGGCGAGTTCGATATCAGACAGCGAAGAGATGTCAGGCCGTTCTATGGGTTGTGCCCCCTTGGGCATGATTTGATAAATTCGCCCGCTGTCAGGGAAGTTGATAGCGTTGCCGCAGATGTCGGTGTCATGCCAGTCAAGAATGTAGACACCACCCTCAGGCCCCGTCAGCACACTGAAGCCCACCCAGGCAAGATCGTTAGTGGTGACAAAATCGAATCCGTGGCTTCCGATGAAACTGGAGCCTTTCCGCGGCATGTAATCCGTCAGGACCTGGTGCTGATGGATGTTACACATGAAGAGATGATTGTGATACTCCTCGGGAAAAGTGTCGGCGAGGTAGAAGCGGGCGCCGCCGTGGGCTGAGCGGTGAGTGTGGTCACGGATCGTGGTGATGTAATCGTACACGTAAGGGTTGATGTGAGGTTTGCTTTGCTTGTGGTAGTATCCGCCCTGGACCACGTGAAAGAGGTGGGGAATGACGCAGCAGGTCGCAAATCCCTGCCCTTCATCGTTGAAATCGAAGCCCCAGGGGTTGGAGAGGCCTCGCGCAAACACCTCGAACTCGTCCTTGGTCGGATGATAGCGCCAGATGCCGCCATCGATAAATTGCCGGTCGTCTTCCTTGTCACCCGGCTTGCCGACCATTGAAGTGGTGAAGACGCCGTGGCATCCGTAAAGCCAGCCATCGGGCCCCCAGATAAAACTGTTGAGGGTTTCGTGGCGATCCTGGATGCCCCAACCGTCGAGTAAAACTTCAGGAGGGCCATCCGGCTTGTCATCACCATCGGCATCGGGAATGAAGGCGAGGTAGGGGGGCATGCCGACGTAAACGCCGCCGAACCCGATCGCGATGCCTGAGCTGAAGGTAAGTTCGTCTGTGAACAGTTTCTTGGTGTCATGGACACCGTCTCCGTCGGTATCTTCGAAGATCTGGATACGAGTCAGTTCCTCGCCCTCCTTATGGCTGCGGCGGTCAACGTAGTTGTAATTTTCCACCACCCAGATCCGTCCCTTCCCGTCGAAAGTGAAAGCAATCGGCTCACCGATGTCGGGCTCGGCGGCGTAGATGGAGATGTCGAATTCGTCGTCGACTTCCATCTTGGCGACGGCTTCCTCCGGAGTGAGAAAGGGCGCATTGCTCGTCTTCAGTTCCTTGCCGAAAACGAATGTCGTCGTCAGCGAGAGACAGGATAGCAGGAAGGTGGCAGGGGTGAGCTTCATGGTTTCGGGGTAACGGGTTCAGTAGTGCGAAGGTATCTGACCAGGTCGATAACGTCTTTGTCAGGAAGAGTCAGTAACAGTCCCTCCGGCATCATCGAGTAGGGGCTGGTGGTGCGTTCCTTGATGTCGGATTTGAGCACGGTATTCTGCAGGCCGATGCTGTTGAGAACGAGCCGCTGGTCATCTTCGTCGGAGACGGTTCCGGCAATGATCTGGCCGTCGTTCTTGGTGACGGTGACCAGTTGATACGCTTCCGGAATATCGCCGCTGGGGTCGAGCATGTTGAGCAGAATATAATCGAGGTCTGCGCGATTGGATCCGGTGAGGTCAGGACCTATCTTGCCACCTTTGCCGTAGAGGATGTGACAGGCAGAACAGGTGCGGTCGTAGACTGCCTTACCGGCGTGAATGTCTCCTTTTAAAACGGCTTCGTTGGTTAGCAGCGTTTTGTATTTAGCGATGAGCTGTTCCTTGTCGGAAGACAAGTCGTTCATGTCACCGTAAACGTCGGTGAACGGTTGGCCCAGCATCTCACCGAGTGAGCGGGCAGTGTAGGTGGGAATTGCCTTCTGGTTGATTTGTCCTTCCCGGAGCGCGGCGAGAAGCTTTTCGGCATATTCCCTTCTGCTGGCGAGGGTCTCGACGATGGCCCGTTGCAGGCTGGGTTCGAGATCCGGATAAGCCGTGAGAAGTTGGTGGGCTCCTTGATCAACCCGAATGCCGGCATAGGCGCGAATGGCATCAAGTTGCATGGCGGGGTGAGTCAGCAATTCAGGGAGGATGCGGGAAAGCTCCGGGTTTTGCTGCGCAACCAGCGAGCGCAGGGCGGCTCGTCGTTCCGGTCCCGGAACTGACCTGTCTTGAAGCCTCTTGAGAGCCAATTGAGTGGCAGCCTCGTCTCCAAAAATCTGGCCGAGCTCTCGGGCCAGATCGGAAATATCCCGGTTGGGATTCTGTGAAAGTTTCCGGCTGATTTCGGACCAGCCTTCCGGGGCGTCCACATTACGCTGGCCCTCGAGACCGGATTTCATTCCCCGCAGCAGAGCGGCCCGGGTTTCGTCGGAGTCGGCTTTGGCCAGTGCACTTGTCACCAGGTCGAGCGACTGGTTGGCATTGAGCGGCTCGAGTTGACCATTGCGCAGGCGTTGGAATAAGGCTGCTGCTTCGTCCCGGTCAGAGGCTGCCTTCGGAAACGATGGCTCCTGCGATTGAAGTGCAGTTGATGTCGCGAAGAAAACGACGATAACGGTGAGGATTAGGGGCTTCATTTCCAAGGTAGTTAATGATACGCGAGTTCTCGATAAGGATATAGAATGGCGCGGACGGTTTTTATGATATTCTGGCCAGTTTGGATTTTGCGCTTCCCGTAGTTGCGCCAGGGAGAGATTGCTACTCAGGCAGCCGTAGCCTCATCGGATCCGCGACAGCCTGATCAGAATCAAAGACTTTGTCCTCCTGGCAAATTTCGATCGTGCCGTTCCGATGCAGCTTGAAGTCGGTCTCCCTCGTCACAGCCACTTAGCCCTGCCAGTCTTCAGGAAAAAGCGTTCAAGGTGCTTCACTGGGGCAGATCGACGCGCCTTCCTTTCAATTACCGGAGATGAGTTGCCGCTCGTGCCGAGGGTTTTGTCTTTCCCGGGGCGCTTCTTGCCAAACTTGGTTTCCCAGATTTTCTCGCCCTCGAGATTGAAGGCAATCAGTGTGTCGATGTCCCGTCAGGTGTGGTGAAATAAATTCTATCTCCGTATACTGCAGGAACAGAAGCTCACTCCCGGGAAGAGGAGCTTTCCACTCCAACGTATCTGGCGTCCATCGGGTCGGACAGCTTTCACCGGCGCGGTTCCCGGAATATTCCTGAAGCTGCCACTTGGGCCAGTCTTCGGCGTTGAGGCTGTCTGCTGTGAGCGAGATCAGGGTAGAAGTGATAACAGACGCGGCAAAGGGGGAGGCTTTCATGAGGCCGTAGGTTAGCGCACTAGCCAAGTAACCAACCTACGTCTGCGCGCCGCGACGGCGTATATCTCCGCACCGCGATGAATCTGCCGCAATTTAGGCTGCGCAAAACAGGGACACGAAAAGCATTGATCCTATAGGTCACTAAACTGTAAATTTCCACACAGATTCAATCGAGAGCATTATGAAAACCCCATCAAATCGTCGTAAATTTCTCAAGCAGGCCGCCCTCTTTGGCGGAGCCCCCATGATCGTCCCTTCCTCGGTACTCGGACTGGGGGATAACGTGGCCCCAAGCAATCGAATTACAGTTGGCGGCATTGGGCTCGGACCTCGCGGGCGGAAAGTGCTTTCCGGATTCCTCGCCCAATCGGACTGTCAGTTTGTTGGAATTGCCGATCCTCAAAAAGAGCGTAGAGAGATCATCAAGCGACTCACAGATCGCGAG
>JABSSQ010000148.1 GCA_013213905.1 Verrucomicrobiales bacterium
GTCAGACACCCGATGATACAAATCAGGATGCTGAGGAAGGGGAAAAGGTTGACCGAAGCGCCTTCGTCCTGTCCGCGTCTAGCCATTCGAGAAGTTGCCTTTTAGGGAAAGCGTCAGCCGCGGCTGAACAAGCCTTTCTTTTTCACCACGACCTGTTTGCCGTTCAGTTCCTTGAGGACGGTGTTAAGATTCTGGATGCCTTCGGAAAGAGGTTTAACCTGAGTCTCAATCACCTGAGTCGAGTCTTTACGCAGGCGCTCGAGGCTGCCGAAAAATTCATCGTCCAGCTTCTTCTCGTAGTTCTCGGCGCGGTCGCCGATGGCTTCGAGCTGCTTCTCCACCGCTGAGGCAACTTTCTCGTACTGCTTGGACTGGTTCTCCAGGCTTTCGGACATTCCTTTTTGGACCCCTTCGAAGCGCGACATGATGTCTTTCTGGTTATTCGCCATCGCTTCTCCCACTGCCTGGAGCAATCCGGCATCAGAACCGAAGTCCTTACTCGGACCGGCGTCTTTGAGACGCTTGAGGAGGTGGTCAATGCAGTATTCGTCGACGTCAGTGACGAGATCGTCTTCCTGGTTCTGCAGGGCAGCTGCCGGGAAGCTGAGAAGGATACTGAAAACAAGCGCAAGTAGCGTGGTGTCGAAAGCCACACCCATTGACTCAAGAACTGTCAGGAGGGGGCCTTTGATTTCGCTCATATCGCCGCCTTCACCGGCGTTAAAAACCTCACCAAAGCCACCGATCGCGGCACCGATACCAAGAACGGTTCCGATGAAACCCATAATCGGGATCGCCCAGAGGAAGACCTTTACCATGGCGTAGCTGCCTCCAACCTTTGCGGCGTCGATCTCGGATTGAGACGTGATCATCTGGGAAACGTCTTCGGTGTTCTGGCGCACATAGAAGAATTCGAGCGCCTTGCGGATCCGGTTCACGATGTAGGTGTTTCGCAGCGGAACCGGGAAGTTGATAATGTGCTCGTGAAACTCCTTGAGGTTCGAGGAATTGATTTCCTCGGAAATGTCAGTCGGCAGGGCCTGGATGAGCATGGCACGGCGCTGCTTCTGGAGGTTGATAACCTTGAGAATGAGAATGCCGAGACACCAGAACATGAGCAGTGTGGTGACGTACTGAGGCCATCCGCGGTTGGTGAAAAGCTCTTTCATGTAGGCTCCGATACCCATGGTGGCTTCGGGATCTGTTGGTGGATCAGGAAGCAGCCACATGACTACGAACCAAAGGAAAGTCGCGCCGACGCCGATTCCACCGCCAATCCAGATGTTCACTGCGGACGGGTGGGGGCCGTGCGGAGTCGAAGAAATGTCGAGCTCGTCATGATGCATGGGCTCCTCACTGGAGGTATCTTCCATGGCATCGTGATCGCCCTCGGTAGGCGGCGGCGGGCCGAAATCTTCCGGGATCTGGATACGGGTCGAACAACCCGGGCATTTTACTGTTTTACCTGCCAGGTCGGCTTCGGCCTGGAGCGTGATGCTGCAAGTAGGGCAAACAAAATTCATAGATGTCGATGAATTGGGGGAGGGACGAAACGGGCAGTTCTGAGCCCGAAAATCGCCGTGAACCGACGATGATAGGCGAGGAAATGAGAAATTTCCGAGAAAAATTTCGAAAAATAAGTGGTGGGAGTGATAGCTTTTGAGCGTCCCAAAAGTAAGAACACTCATGAGAGGATCCATAACACGGTTTACATGGCAACTGGTACTCATCGCAGTACTGGCTTCCAACATGAGCTGTGCCTTGCGGGTCAAGGTCCGCGAGGACTGGGATGCCTCCAGGCAGACAGAAATTCCTCTCGACGAAGCGGCCGTGACCTGGCAGCAAATCAGGAAGGGGCAAATGCCCGCTCCGGAGCGGTTGACGGAATACAACACCGCCGTTCGCAATTCGGTCGTTCAGATCGGGGCGAATTGGGCGGAAGACCGGCCCCTCTCAGTTGTGACTACGGCCCAGGGAAATGTGAAGATTGAGGTGAGGGCAGATGATGTGCTGTCCCATCAACCTATCGACCAGGTCGTGCCGGCGGAATTCCTGCGTGTGAAACGGGGATTTGATTCTGATGTGTTTGTTGACGGGGTAGGGGCTCCACTGATCGTGCGCCAACCCAGAACCGACCAAAACCGAATGATCCCGGAATCAGGGCTCTGGTTTCCGGTAACGGCGGTATTGAATCTGGATAAACCGTCGCGACCTGTCCTCGAACTGATCGATCCAACCCGGCAACGGGTCCTTCCCTACGGAAATCCCCGCTTGGCCTTATCGGCGGACTACACGGCATCGTTTGCACGAGACTTCTATGACCGCCAGCGACTCATTCCTGATCTGGGCGCACTCTTTAAGTTCGAAAAATACGCTGACCGGATGGGACTCCATCGGGTGTCGTCATTTGATCCTGACAAACAGGTCTGCATTCTCATCCATGGAATTTACTCAAGTCCTTCAACCTGGGAGATCACGATCAACGAATTTTACAAGGACCCGGAACTGAGAGAGAAATACGAGTTCTGGACCTTTGGCTATCCGACCGGTGCCTTGATTCCCTACCTCTCTGCTGAGCTGCGGGATGACATTCGCAAGTTGAGGGCTTTTCGTGCGAGTGAGGGAGCGAGAGACAACTCGATGATTATCGTGGGGCACAGCATGGGAGGATTGCTAGCGAAATCGATGACCCAAAGTGGCGGTGACTCTGACTGGAATAAACTGTTCAAGGTTCCGATCGAAGATCTCAGGGTTTCCCCGGAGTACCGCGAGACCCTTCGGAGAATGATCTACTATGAGCCCATGCCGGGAATTGAGAAAGTGATCTTCTGTTCAACTCCACACCGGGGCAGTCGCATCGCCGCGAAACCCGGAGGCCAACTGGCGGCTACCCTGGTCCAGGTGCCGGTCAATCTCGCCCAGGCAGGATCAGAGATCCTGAATGATGCCGAACGTTCACTGACTCCGCTCGGGTGGCAGATTGCCAAAGGGAACGTCACCTCGATTAACCAGCTGCAACCGGGCTCCCCACTGACAGAAGGTTATCTGAACAAGCCGCTCAATCCCTCGGTGAGATATTTCTCCGTCATCGGAAGTAAGTTTTCTCCTGATAAAGAAGTCCCCCTGGAGAAGGTCACTGACGGAGTTGTTGATTATTCGAGTGCTCACATCGAAGGCGTTGAAGAGGAAGTCCTCGTTTATGGTGTTCCTCATGGCATGCACCGGGAACCGGAAGGAATCATGGAGCTTGTTCGTCTCATGAAACTCCCGTGAGATTATTTCTACGGCGCAATTATGCGGTTTCGAATCTGCGGGAACCCGCTAGCATTCGGTAATGAAACTGATTTCGACTCTCTTCAGTGCCGTCGTCCTCACCGGGCTTGTCCTCGTGCTGGGCGGTAACTCCGAGGCCAATACTAAGGGGAAGATCGCTGTCCTTCTCGTTGATGGGCAGAATAACCACGCCTGGGTGGACACCAGCCCTGTGCTCAAGAAAATACTCGAAGACACGGGCAAGTTTGAAGTGACGGTCAGCACCAGCCCGGCGGGCCTTCCTCGTGCGCCTCGCCCGCCTAAGGAAAAGACACCCGAGGCCAAGGCTAAGTTTGCTGAGGCAATGAAGGCCTGGGAAACCACGGTAGCTGAGATCAAGAAGACCAGCGCGGCTGAGTGGGAGAAGTGGAATCCTGACTTTGCTTCCTATGACGTTATTGTTTCGAACTACAACGGTCAGCTCTGGCCCGAAAAAGTTCAGCAGTCCTTCGAATCCTACGTCAAAGGCGGTGGCGGATTCGTCTCCGTGCACGCAGCCAATAATTCTTTTCCGGAATGGAAAGCCTACAATGAAATGATTGCGGTTGGCGGCTGGGGCGGTCGCAGTGAGCTTTCCGGGCCTTACCTGCGACTTCGCGACGGCGCATGGACCAAGGACATGACTCCCGGTAAAGGAGGCGCACACGGCAAGAAGCACGAGTTCGTGATCGAAACCCAAATGGCCGATCACCCGATCACTGCCGGACTTCCCCGCAAATGGATGCACGCTACCGATGAGCTCTACGACCGACTGCGCGGGCCGGCAAAGAACGTGACGGTCCTCGCCTCCGCATTCGCCGACGAGGTCACCGGTGGCTCCGGAGAGAGCGAACCTATTCTCATGGTGATCGATTACGGGGATGGACGTGTGTTCCACACCACTCTGGGGCATGACACCACTTCCATGTCCGGAGTTGGTTTTGCTGAGTCACTCAAGCGTGGTACCGAATGGGCGGCTACCGGTCAGGTGACTTTCGAAGCCGTTTCCGCTGACGATCTTCCGGCTGACAAAGTGGCAATTCGCCAGTAAGCGGTGCGCCTGAAAAGGAAACAGGGTTAGGTGCTGGGCCAAACCCTGTCTAAAGTTTTGGCGGGACTGGAGAAGTCCTGCGGTTTAGGCCCGTTTTAGGCCATCACGGGATCAGGATCGCCCGGTGTGGCATCACCGGGATCGGTGGACTCACCCTCGGCTTTGCGGCGTTCGGCTCTGTCTTTGCGATCACGGATGATTGTCTCTGCCGCTTTGCGGCCGGCGTCAGTGCCTTCCTTAAATCCGTCACAAAGAGTGTCCGGCGTCAGCTCCTTGAGGAGGGCAGCCCCGAAAGCTGAAGCATAGGCCACGGCGTAAGCCACGTCGTGAACGCCCTGGGTAAGATCTTCCTTGGCCTTGGGGATTGCTTTGTCGAAAGCTTTGCGGGCGTCTTCGCTGCCGGTCTTGAAGGCATCCTGGACCGACTTGCCGAAGTCTTCGAAGGGACGGCTGGAATCTTCTGAGGCGTTCTTAGCCTCCGGATTTTCATCAGAAGGCTCGTTGATGGGAGGGGGAGTTTGGGAATCGTCGTTCATGGGAGTGGTGATGTTTTAGCGGTGACAGTTTTTACCGGTTTTCCGGCAATGACGATTACAAAGCCCACATTGGATTGTAACCCTTCACTCGGTGCCTGGTGAGGGAGGCGGCGCTGGGGAGGACTTTCCGGTGACGGCTTCGACCAGGGTGCTCTTAAAGTTATCCCAGTGGGGAGAAACAGATTTGAACGCGCCGAACTCGGAGGCCAACCAGAGTGCTGCCACAGCCAGGATGCCGATCCAGAGCTTCTTCTTGCCGGACTTCTTGAGCGAATCGATCTGAGATTCCAATTCGGAAAGGCGGACCTCGTTGTTTGCCGCGATCACCTCCATTTGTGCGATGCGTTGATCCGCATGACTCTCGGCAGAGGGTTCGGGAAGATTGTCAAAGAATCGGGGCTCCTCCTCATCGGGGTTGTCCTGTTTCGTTTTTGCCTTCTCCAGTTCGTCGTGAGCGGCAAGCATGAGGGGCTCCAGCATCTCAAACTCCACCGGTTTACTGAGAAATTTATTGGTCAACAGGGTCGGCGAACGAAAGTTGTAGAATTCCTCTTCCAATTCATCGGAAGGATACCCTGTCACCATCATGACACTGATTGGTCGGGGGCAACGGCTGCGGAGTTCTCGCAGAACTTCAATCCCGTCCATTCCCGGCATTTGATAGTCCAGCGTGACGAGTTCAATGGAATCGTCAGCTTCAATAAGGTCGAGGGCGTCCCTGCCGTTAGCGGCAGTGTAGACTTTTTCGAAGCCCACGTATTCCCGGAGAAAGGTCTTCAAACCGAGCTGAAACGCGGGGTCTTCGTCGACGATTAGGATTCCGGTAAGGGTGGGGGTAGAGGGTGCCTGGTTGGAAGCTGACGTGGCGTCATCTGCATCCAGAATCTGCCCTTGGGAAGGGAGGCCAATGCTCATGTGGAGTAGAGTGATGTCTTATTAGTGTCGTTAGAGTAGGCATGGAAGTCCAGTCCTGAATCCGCGAAGGTGCGGGATCCTTTGCCTTGCGGGGAATGGGGCTTTGCGCTTCCGTTTGGGTCTGATGCGTCTGAAGCACAATATTGATCTCGGCTACTGCACCAATATCCATCGCGGGGAAACCTGGGAGGAGACTTTTGATGGTCTGCAGCGCTATACGGATGAGGTCAGAAAGCGCGTCAGTCCGGATCAACCCTACGGAATAGGCCTGCGCCTTGGGCACGATGCCTGCCGCGAACTGGCTTCAGATGCAGCGGCAAAAGACGGTTTCCGCAGGTGGCTCGACGATCGGAATGCCTACGTCTTTACGATTAACGGGTTCCCCTACGGCAAGTTTCACGGAAGCCGGGTTAAGGAGCAGGTATATGCGCCTGACTGGACGACCACTGAACGCCTCGATTACACGAAGCAGTTGTTCGACTTGATGGTGGAGTTGTCTCCCGGGGGACAGTCGATCAGTGTCAGCACCGTCCCGGGCTCCTTTAAAGGTTTCATCAAACCGGAAACACGGCAGGAACAACTCGAGGCAATGTATCGCAACCTGACAGCATGTGCGGATCACATTGAGTCGCTGAGGGAGAAGACAGGGCGGGATATTCATCTCGGGCTCGAACCGGAGCCTCTTTGCCTGTTCGAGACAAGTGAGGAGACAATTGAGTTTTTCGATGGCTATCTGTCAGGGCGTGAAGGCGATGAGCGTTCACGAATCCTTTCCAATATCGGGGTGAACTATGACACCTGCCACCTCGCCATTGAATATGAGGATCCCGGGTCATCAGTTGAAGGCCTCCTCGATGCCGGCATCAGGATCAGTAAGATTCACCTCAGTTCGGCATTGAAGCTGACACCCAACCCGGAGTCCGTGAAGCGCCTCGAAGCATTCCAGGATGAAGTGTATCTCCACCAGGTCGTGGTTCGGTCAGGAGATTCGGTGACGCATCGATTTGTGGATCTGCCGGATGCTTTCTCTTGGTTTGAGGAAAATTCTGCCAATGCCGGTGACGAATGGCGGGTTCATTTCCATGTGCCTCTGCACGCACGGGCGGTCGAGTATTTTGACGATACCCGTGATCAAATTTCCGGGGTGTTCCAATTGCTGAAGGATGCTTCCTCCACGGACGGAGAGTTGTTTTGCCAGCACTTCGAAATGGAAACCTACACCTGGGAAGTGCTACCCGAGGAGATTCGTTCCCGGGATGTGGTGGACCAACTCGAGGCAGAATACGGCTGGACTCTCAGCGAATTCCGTCGCTACGGTTTGGCCTGATAGACGTTTCGCCAGGACCTACCACGGGTTTTCGGTGGGACCGTCTTCGCCGGGGCGATCGGGAAAAGAGAAATCGGGAGCAGATCCGTTGGCGCCGAAGCCTTCGTCGGCGCGCGGGCCGGGAGTGGCAAATGATCCGGCGTCACGCTCAGGAAGATCGAGAATCGGCTCCGACTTGTCGGCCGCTTCAGGCATGGAGCTGAAGTCTGGCAACTCTGCCGGGGGAGGAGCCGTTTCGATCTGGCGGGGATCGCTGTCGGAAAGGTCCGTGGGGGTGCTGGCGAGCTGCGCCTCGATGGTGTTCATGAGCTCGGTCAGCTGAACCGGCTTGGAAAGGATTTCGCTTTTGATTCCTCCTGTATCGGCGAGAGCTTGAGCTTCCCGTGCGATAGCTGTCAACAGGACCACGGGAATGTAGCGAAGTGAGAGATCGGAACGAAGGTCGGCGAGGACGCGTCCGCCGTCACGTTCAGGCATCATCACGTCGAGAAGGATGAGATCCGGAAGGTGGTGACGGGCAGAGTTGATCGCAAGCAGGGGATTGTTCTCCACTACCGGCTCGTAGCCGAATTTGCTGAGGGTTTTTGCCAATAGTGTTGTCAGGGCAACGTTGTCGTCGATGATCTGGATCGTTGTCTTCATTCAGAGTTCGAATCTCAAATATACATGAATATTATGGTTTTTACAAAAATTACCATAAAAATTTTAAGAATATTGAAAGGAAAGTCTTGAAACCGCCGGCCCGCGGGGGATTTGGGCAAAAGAAAACCCGCTCCGGAATGGCTACTGCCGTCCGGAGCGGGTCTTAAAAAGTTCAGTGAAACGGATTATTCCGCGACTTTCATCACACCGTTCATGATGGCCCAGTGGCCGGGGTAGGTGCAGATGTAGGGGTAGTCACCCGGCTCGGTAGGAGCGGTGAACTCAAGCACATCTTCAGCATCGGGCTGAACGAGTTTCGAAGCGAAGAGCACATCATCGGAATCCGGGACCGCGTGCTTGGTGGTGAGGAATTCAGGATCGGAGAGGCCTGCATTTGAAGCCATGCCCACGGCATCCTTGGTGCCGGGCTTGCAGATCAATATATTGTGAGGCTGGCGGGTAACGCTATCGCCGGGGTTGATCAGGGTGATTTTGACCTTCTGACCGGGCTTTACGGTGAATTCCTTCACATCGTAGAGGAATTGAACCTTGTCGGCGGTGATCGTAATTTCGAAGTCCTCAGCCACTGCGGTCAGGGAGGAGGAGAGGATGGCCACGGCAGCCAGGGCGAGCAGAGTCTTTTTCATAAGGATGTAGATGCTTTGGTATCAAAGGTAGCAGGCCTTTCGCGGCCCGCCGTCCCAAGAGCGGGACAATTTATGATACGAACGCCGGCATGCAATGATCATCTATTGCTGAAATCCGCCTATGAGAAATTCTAAAAATTTTTAAAAAATGATTTGGAAAAAATTCAATAAACGGTAATTTTATGGTAATTCGACTATTTACCGTTAATTTAATCCAATTTTATAAGTTTGAGATGAACCGGGTTTTGATTGTTGCAGGAGAACGCACCACGGGTGAGCGATTTCAAGAGGCGCTGGGCCAAAGAGGTTACCAGACCGCTGTGGTTTGGAATCCCATGCAGATGGTGGAATTCTGCCGCCAGCACACCCCGGATATCATCGTGATGGATCTGGATCTTGCAGAGCACGGCCTCTGGAGCTCAATTCAGGCGGTAAAAGGAATGGGCACTCTGGCCAACATTCCGCTCTTCGGACTTTCATCGACCGGTCACCCTCAGTTGCTTGAAAAAGCCAAGGCTGCCGGATTCTCAGCGGTTTACCCAACTCACGAGGGCACTCAGTCAGTGCTCGCAGCCCTGGAAGGACGTATGGAAGAGGAAAATGGACTCGAAGAAGAGCCCGAAGCTGACGTGGTCAGTCGCGACCCTTCATTGAATCGCCTACGCGGACTGACGCGAGACGTGATCAATACAACGGTTCGGCTTAAAGCTCACATGGCAGAGTACGGTGCCGACGGTCCGGAACTGTTTGGATACATTGAGAGCGCTGGGATCGCGATTCGCAAGAAACTGAACACGGTTGAAGACTTTTCTCTCCACGACAAAGAGCTTCGTCACGACTTTCGCAACATGATTGGCTCAGTGACTGGATTCGCTGAACTCATCCTGATGGAGCCCGGTGTTTCTCCAGCGCCTGCTCAGGGGATGACCCAGCTTCGCGAGTGGTCCAAAGAGTTTGTCAACATTCTCGACGAGCAAAAGGCCGAAGCCACCACGTAACCAGCTACGCCTGCCGGCTTCTTTTGGATAGGAGCCCTTCACGCCACGCGATATCGCTTGGCAGTGCTTCAGTTCAGTCCTAGCTTTCGACTATGACCTCAAGGTTGGGGCGGCAGTCGAATGAGAATAGGTATCACGGGAGCTCGAGGTTTTCTCGGGACGGCAATCACAGCGGAGGCAAAAAAACGCCACTGGGAGGTTGTTGGTTATACCCGCTTTGAGGGCCAGGAAGTGGAAGGGGCGGACGAAGTTCGCTCGATTCAGGATACTGAGGCACTCGACTTTTCGGATATTGATGCGCTGATCCACCTGGCGGGTGAACCCATTGTCGGGCTTTGGACCAAAGAGAAACTCCGACGCGTCCGGGACAGTCGCGTTGATCTCACCAACGATCTGGTCGAAGCCCTTGGCAGGCTCTCTGAAGAAAACCGGCCGAAGGTCCTCATCTCAGCTTCAGCGATTGGATTCTACGGGAACCGTGGAGATGAACTACTCGATGAAGACGCCGATGTTGGTTTTGGATTCGTTCCGGAATTGTGCCGCGATTGGGAAGCTTCTGCCGGCGAGGCGAAACGTCTCGGAATTCGGGTGGTGACCCCTCGCGTCGGTTTGGTGCTCGGAGACCGTGGGTTGTTGCAGAAAATCCGGTTGCTGTTCAAGCTGGGCCTTGGCGGAAAGTTGGGATCCGGTAACCAGTGGATGTCCTGGATCCACATTGATGATATTGCTGGAATCTTTGCGGAGTGTGTCGTCCAAACCGGGCTTCACGGGGCGGTCAACGCGGTCGGACCCAATCCGGTGACAAATCGGGATTTTACGAAGACCTATGCCAGGGTCCTGAAACGTCTCGCCCCGTTTCCGGTGCCAAAATTTGTCTTTAACATGATGCCGGGCGGCATGGGCTGCCTCTTTCTGGACAGCCAGAGAGTTGAGCCTGTCGTGATGAATGCGTTCAGCTATGACTGGAAGTTTCCGGACCTGGAGAGCGCTTTGCGGAATGTGGAGGGGAAGGAGACCGTCGAGGAAGACGCCGCTGAGGCCGAGGCCAAGGTTGATCCTGAGGAGCCGGCGGACGATGATTCCCGCGAAGAAGAGGTTTCGGATTCGTGACGGGGTCGTGAGATCCTCGGCTGCAATCCGGCGGCTTTCGTGTTAGATTGCCGCCGTTCGAAGACTATGGCTTCACCGCAGAATACCATTGGGATCGTTTACGACTACGACCAGACTCTAAGCCCGACCTACATGCAGGACGAGGTATTGTTTCCCCACTTCGGGATCAATCCTTCGGAGTTCTGGAAACGTTGCAAGAAGCTGGTCGATGAGGACGGATACGAGAACGAGCTCGCCTATCTCAAGGCGATGATTGACTACCTCGAGATGGACGGTCCCAGCAACGCGGATCTCGAAGAGCTCGGCAAAGGGCTGAAATTTTTCCCGGGTCTTCCCGGAATGTTCGACGAACTGGACACGCTCTTGACCGACGAGCATCGAGCCATGGGCGTGAACATTGAACATTACATTGTGTCCAGTGGCCTTAAGGCATTGATCGACGGGAGCGAGTTGAAGCCTCACTTCAAAGAGGTCTTCGGATGCGAATTCGCGGAAAACAGTTCAGGGCGTATTTCATTTCCTCGTCGTGTCATTTCCCACACGGCGAAGACGCAATATCTCTTTCGTATCAACAAGGGGATGCTCGATCCAACCGAGGATGTGAATGATCACATGCCTGATGAGTTGCGCCCCATTCCCTTTTCTAACATGATCTACCTCGGTGACGGGCCGACTGATGTGCCGTGTTTCACCGTGATGAATCGTTTTGGCGGCCACAGCATCGCGGTATACAACCCGAATGATGAATCGCGCACCAGTTTTCGAAAGGCGTTTCAGCTATCGGGTGTTTCCGGGCGGATTAAGTATATTGCTCCGGCAGACTATCGTCCTGGCAGCCATCTCCGCTTGATCCTCGAAGAGACCGTGTTGGAGATTGCGTCCCGAATTGTGGAGACGCGTCGGCGCGAGTTGATTGATGCCACCGTAGCGGCACCCACTCACTAGTGAGTTAGAGCTGCCTATCACCGAGAGTGATGCTACAAGTCCGAGATCAGCCTGGTAAGATCTTCGGCTGACCACTGACCCGGGGCATTCGGTGTTTTGAGATAGCCGTAGTTGAGGCAGGAGCCTGCTTTGGCAAGAACGAGGCGTGAGAGCTTTCCCAGCGGCCCCATTCCCATTGCAGATATGAGGCGTCCTTCGCTGCGGTGGTGTGAGACGAGTTCCGCGAGGTCGAAGAGGTCCGACATTTCCTCGATAACGATGGCGACTTTGGGCACCGAAGCACCAAGTTCGTAGGCCCGGTCGACTTTGGCGCGGATCGTGTCTAAACCGGGCCAGCCGCTGAAGTCGTGGAAGGAGGCGACGAGAACGGAATCATTCTCTTCAACCTTCGAGACGAAGCCGGCGAAGGCCTCTGATTCGAGCGAATTGATTTCCGTATCAATCACTTCAGTGCCGCTCATGTGATCGGAATACAGGCCGACTCTAGCTTCATCATCGAGATCATTGGCACCACCTTCGTCGGGTCGACGAACGGTCAGAAGCGTTGGACGCTCGACGGTCCGCATCACCTTGGTCGATTGCTCGGCCAGCTCAACCAGGTTATCGAGGCGAAATTCGAGAATGTTCGAAGGAACGGCATAACCCGCAGCGAGGAACTCGAGGTCCTCGGGCTGCGTGACTGTTGCGACGCTGAGCGGCTTTTCTGTGAGCGAGAGATTCAACTGATTAAAGAAAACGATGATTTTGGCAGGAAATCAATTCGCATCTCAGTCGTTGAAAACAAAAGAGCCCCGTCGTGATGACGAGGCTCTGTAAAAGAAAGCGGGGTGAGTTCACCAATCAGGCGTCCGCAAAGACGGTGTCCTGGGTCTCGGCAACACCCGGAATTCGCATCGGGCGAATGACGAGTTCAGCCGTCATATCGACATTATCGGGAACGAGCTTTTGATCCGCGTTCCACATGTCATCCCAGGTGATCCGCTTTCCGGAGTAGCAGGCGGTGCGTCCGAGAATGGCCATCACGGTGGAGTGGCCGATCCATTCGGCATCATCCTTGCGATCGCCGGAGCGAATTGCCGCGAAAAATTCCTCGTGTTCGATGTCATACATGCTCTTCGGCGTGCGTGGCTTGCGGTAGGTCCAGGGATTCTCGCCGGCGATACTGGCCTTGCCCGGGGCAAACTTCGCAATGCCCTTGGTGCCGACGATGGTGTCACCGACCGTGTTGTATGACTTCACGAACTGGCGCCACTCGCAATGAGCTTTGACGTCGTTGGGGTATTCGTAGGTGATGCTGAAATGGTCGTAAATATTGCCTTCGTTATTCGGACGGACGCGACCGCCGCTACCGAAAGCGGCGACAGGATCAGCATCATTAAAGAGCCAACCGATCCGGTCGACGTTGTGGCAACCTTGCTCAACGATTCCGTCTCCTCCAAGCCAGGTGAAGTTGTACCAATTTTTGATCTGCCACTCGGTATCACTCATCCCGTCAGGTCGGGTCGAAGGATCGGGCATCGGTTTGACCGGACCTGCGTTGTAGTACGAATGAATGCTCTGAATGTCACCGATGGCGCCATCGTGAATTCGCTCGAACAGGGCACGACCAAGCTGGCTGTAGCGATAGCAAAAGCCACATAGAACAGAGAGATCGTTCTCTGCTGCGATTTTGGCGGTTGCGAGGAAGTCCTTCACGCCGGCCATGTCCGTCGCGCAGGGTTTCTCAACGAACGCGTGAACACCGGCATCGACGGCTGCCTGGAAATGCTGGGGGCGAAACCCGGGAGGCGTTGTCAGGAGCGCAACGTCGACGCCGGAATCGAGAACCTTCTTATAGGAATCGATGCCGCCGAAGATGCGGCTGTCGATGCTGTCAGAGACTTTACCCTGCGCCTCGGGAGATTTGCGGACGGACTGCAATTTATTTTCTGCCACCTCCAGGTAAAGGTCGCCCGCCGCCCAGAGTTCAACGTTGTCGTCGGCTTTGAGGGCATTCAACATGGCACCACCACCTCGTCCGCCGGTTCCAATGACGCCGATCTTCAGCTTTTTATCGTTCGGGGCGCCGAGAGTGACTGACGGAAAGCCAATGGCGGTGCCAGCCGCGGCAGCTGCACCGGTGGTTTTGACAAAGTTGCGTCGTGAACTGTCGGTCGGGAAGGGAGTGTTAGTATCGCTCATGGTAAGACAGGTAGTGGGAACCGTTGTTGCCCGCATCGGAAAACGTGTCTCAGGGCACCAGTCGTGTCAAAACGGTGGGTGGGATGACTCCCTGTTCCCTTAAGGGACAGGTTGGTGTGATCCCGAACTAAAGATGGGGAGAGACTTCGGTGAGGAACGCCTCGTGATTGTTCAGGTCATAGGTGATCGAAGTGAACCCCGCCGCAATCCCCGCTGCAATATTCTCTGGCTTGTCGTCAATGTAGATCGTGTTAGCCGGGTCGAGATCCAGCGTTTTGATCGTGTGGATGAAAATCTTCGGATCGGGTTTCATGAGGCGGGCTTCATGAGAGTAGACTCTCCCATCGAAGAGACCGAAGACGGGGTAGTTGGCCTCGAAGAACGGCACATGGATTCCGTTTGTGTTGGATAAAAGGAATAGAGGTGAGCCGGCCGCTTTCTGCTTTTCGATGAACCGAACGATGGGCGTGTTCAGTTCAAAGATGTCGGCGATTGAGTCACGGAAGAATTCCGGTGTGCCACGGTAGCCGATCATGTTTGAAGCCTCGCTGATGAACTCGTCGGTGGTCAGATCTCCGAGTTCGAGTGGGATTGAGAGCTCGGTGACGCGCTGCAGGGCTTCATCGGCAGAGACTTCGATGTGAGGAGCGAGCTTGCGGGCGGCAATGCCAAAGTCGAAAGCGATGATGACGTTGCCGACATCGAAAAGGAAAGCACGAGACATGGGAAGGGAGCCTTAGACTGAATCAGATGGGCAAAGAGAAGTCAATTGGCCTGAAATTGTGTCAATCTGTCCCCACTGTTTGTCTCGGTCGTGCTGTCATTTGTGACAAAATGACTCTATTTGGAGCCTGGATGTCCTGATGGATTGTGTTGCAAGTCATTGATTGTTAGATGTTTGAAGTTCTTGATCGGTTGGCTGGCATGAAGGCTGCATCAAGAACTGGCGAGAGTAAACAGAACTCAAACCCCATAGATATACCCATGAAACTAGTTCGCTATCCCCATTCCAACTCCCTCTTCAGCGATTTTGACTCGCTGTTTGCAGATCATTTCCGGGCTTTCTCCCCGCTGCTTCGATCGACTCTGCGTTCCTCCACGTCGGCACCGTATTCCGGAGTCGAGTGGTATGAAAACGAAGAGAGCTACGTTGCTCGCGTGGAACTTCCCGGAGTGAAGAAAGAGAATCTCAAACTCGAGCTCGACGATGGCCTGTTGCGGCTCGCCTTTGAGCGGCGCCGGGGCCTCGACGAGGCCGGAAGTTTTGAGAAGCGTGAGCAAGTCCTCCGCGTCCCTGAGACCGTCAATCCCGATGGAATCTCAGCAAGCCTCGAAAACGGCATTCTCGAGCTCACCCTGGCGAAAGCTGACGAAGCCAAGCCGGTCCGAATTGAAATCAAATAAAACAATCCCCATCACGAAAGGAGAAATAACCATGAGTGAAAAACAAGATTCATGCTGCGGCGGAAGCTGCCACACCAGTGAAGTCGCGGAGACTGCGACTGAAAAACACAGCGGAGTCACAATCCGCCCTCATTACACTTCCCGCTACGACGACGAAGCCTGGGAAGTGGCTGTAACGCTTCCGGGCGTAGCGAGGGACCAGGTCAATGTATCCATTGAGAACGAAATCCTCGAAGTTGAAGCTTCCCGGAGCAATCCCGTTCCCGAAGGCTGGCAGGCCCTGGGCGACTATCCAGTTGAGCGCCGTTACCAACTTCGACTCGATGTCGGCCCTGAGGTCGATCCGGAGCGAATCTCCGCTTCCCAGGAGGACGGAGTCTTAACCCTCCGACTTCCGCTGAAGGAAGCGACCAAGCCAAGAACGATCGCGGTTAGCTGAAGTTTTCGGTTTCATTATCTCATTAGCAAAGCCGGGCCGGGTATCTCTTGCAGATGCCCGGCCTTCTTTTTGGGCCCGGGCGGAAGGAACGCAGGCGGGTTGCGCGAAGGAACCGGTTTTGCTAGGTTCGCGCGATGCGGTGGATGTTTCCGGCATGTCCGACTTGGGGTTTCGTGGCTGGTTTGGCCGCGGGGCTCATTTGTGCTTCGGGCTCTCCTGCCCAGGATGCCACCAGTGGGGGCGGGACTTCAGCGGGGCAGCAAACTGCCCGCTCCTCTGTCGACGATGTGCGGCGCGCCGCTGAATGGGGCGAGTCCTACCAGATCCGGGCTTTTGGACAGAATCCCCAGGCCCGGGTCATGTTCAGCACGTTTGCCAACGACATCAGGGATTCATTCCGATCCTCGGTTTACCGGATCCGGCCCAACGGTCCCATCGTCAGGGGTGGCTGGGCCATTCCGATCGCGATCGAGCTTTGGGGAGATGCCCGCGATGTCTACATCGGCGAGGATGTGATCAATTCCCTGGAACTTCGCGCCGACAATCGAATCGTCGCGAAGATCTCGGTTCGGATGCACGATGAGTTTACCGAACGCCGGTTTCGCCTGGCCGTCATCCGGGCTTTACTTGTGGACTTGATGCTGGCTCCATACGTAAAAGATCCGTCATTTCTTGAGGGCAAGGATCTCGAAGTCCCGGAATGGCTGGTTCACGGTTTCGACCTCTACATTGAGCATCGCGACGGCGGACGCCCCAGCGCTTACTTCGAAGGGATTCTCAAAAGCGGTCAGATGTTGAAGCCGGAGGAGCTCTTCGATGTGACGGATCCGGATTCTCTTGATCCTGTCAGTTACACCATTTTCCGGAGTTCTGCCGGAGCGATGGTGGCGGCCCTGATTGATCAGCCGGAAGGCGATCACGCATTAAGAACTCTGTTAGGCGACCTTCCCGGCACCGGGAGAAGAGCGATGGCACCTCTGCTTCGTCAGCATTTTCCTGCTTTCCGGGAAATGGATGAAGGGATGGAGAAGTGGTGGGCTCTCCAGGTTGCCAGTTTCGGCCAGCAGCAGAGTTTCGAGTTCATGGAGTGGGATGAAACAGAGCACTGGCTGAACGAAGCTCTCAGGGTGCGCTGGGCGCCGCAGGAAGCTCCGGCTGCGGAAAAGTCGAAGTCGGGCTTTTTCAATAAGTTTAAGAAAAAGCCGGAGCAGGCCGCGGCGGATCCCGGCTGGGAGGGCTCACTGGAGAACTACGCGGAATTTATGAAGCGGGATGGAGCGGTTGAGAAACTGGACCGTTGCTACATCCAGTTGCAGGCTCTCAAGCGGACTGGTTTCCCGCTTTACCGGCCGGTGTTCGACCGTTACTGCGCGGTTATTGAAAAGATCGCCAGCAAGAAGATCGAGGGAGTCGATGCGGAGTTGGCCGACCTTCAGGAATTGAGAGGCAAGATTCGTAATACCCTGGTTCAGACATCCGACTATCTGAATTTCTTCGAAGCGACCAGGGCTCCCGAACGCAGCAAGGCTTTCGATGAGTATTCAAAGATGCGCCGGGAGCTCGAAGAGAAGCCGTCTCCAAGGCGAAACGATCGCATCACACGCTATCTCGACTACCTTGAACCCGAATTCCGCTAGGAGTTATCCTCAGTTGACTTCTCTTTGGTAGACGGATTGTTTTCCTCAAACTGCTTTCGCCAGTGATCCAGGCGTTCCGCGACGCGCTGCTCGAGACCATTGCTCGAGGGTTCGTAGTAAACGCGCCCTTCAGGCAGGTAAGCCTGGGGAACATAGCCATCCTCGTAGTCGTGACCGTAGAGGTAGGCGGTTTCGTCATTCTCAACCGCGCCGCCCTCGACGCCGAGTTTCTTCCTCGTCTTGGTGCGAAGATGAGGCGGGACGGCGAGCGTACGACCTTCCGCAATATCCTTCATCGCTGCGTTGATCCCGGCGTAGGCCCGGTTGCTCTTGGGAGCGGTGGCAAGGTAAACGGCAGCGTGGGCGAGGGGAATGCGCGCTTCGGGCATGCCAATAAATTCAACCGCCTGCTGCGCGGCAACGGCGACACGGAGGGCGTTGCTGTCCGCCATGCCCACGTCTTCGCTGGCGGCGATGACAATGCGTCGGGCAATGAATCGAATGTCTTCGCCGGCGTAAAGCATCTTGGCGAGCCAGTAGAGGGTCGCGTCCGGGTCGCAGCCGCGCATGGACTTGATGAAGGCTGAGATCGTGTCGTAATGACCGTCTCCGTCGGCATCATAGACCACGGTCTTGCGTTGGATGGAGTCTTCCGCAACGGCGAGGTCGATGGTGATTTCTCCAGTGTCTTCGTCTGGCTCGGTGGTGAGGACGGCCAGTTCAAAAGAAGTCAGCAGCTTGCGGGCATCGCCGTCGCACATGCGGACGAGGTGGGAGGCGGCATCATCGTGAAGATTGAGAGCCTTTTTTCCGAATCCACGCTCCGGGTCCTCGACCGCGGAACGCAGAAGCCCTGCGAGATCCTCTTCAGTGAGGGGTTCCAGTTGGAAAACCTGGCTGCGTGAAGTGAGTGGGCTATTGACGTAGAAATACGGATTGTGTGTCGTCGCGCCGATGAAACGAACCGTTCCTCGCTCGATGTGGGGGAGAAGAACGTCCTGCTGTGACTTGTTGAAGCGGTGAATCTCGTCGACGAAAAGGGTAGTCACTTCTCCGCGCGTCCGCTGAAACTGTCGGGCCGCTTCGACTGCCTTGCGGATCTCGGCGACGTTACTCTCAACGCCGGATAGGTTAATAAATCGCGATTCGGTCCGCTGGGCGATCAGTTCAGCGAGACTGGTTTTTCCAACGCCGGGAGGTCCGTAAAAGATGAGAGAAGTGAAACGGTCCGCTTCAATCGCTCTCCGCAGAAGCCTGCCTTCGCCCAGGATGTGTTCCTGGCCAACGTATTCCTCGAGCACACGCGGACGCATCCTGGCAGCCAGAGGCATCGTAGGGGAGAGCTTTTGGGGGCCGGATGAGGCTGGTGAGGCCGTTTCCGCCTCCTGATCTGTGAAAAGATCGTCCATGGAACGGGTGAGAAATCAGGGTAGTCAGAATTTGGGCCTTGTAACGCGAATTCCCCGCCAAGGCAGGTTTTTCGGGAGCTGAGACCATTATTAGGCTTCAAAAACTGGGTCGGAAACCCGAATAATTAAAATATTTTCAATAATTACAATAATTTATTTGATTATCCGTAAGAAAAGCCGTAGAATTTTAAAATAATTAAGAATCGTTAATTGTCCGAGCGCTGAACCGCTTCGCACGACCAACCATCCCCATCACCGCCGCAAATCATGAATACCTTGATCCCCGATCTTGAGCAGTTCCAGTTGGAAGAACTGGGTCAGACCCCCGCGGTCGACAATCCGAATGCTGAAGTGAGCTTCAAAGTCGATATCGAGCCCTCCCGCGTGACCCGTCGCGTGGTGGTCGGCATCCTCGATGAGAGCAAGAAGCGCGGTATCACTGTAGCGATTTACCCTGCCACGGGCGAAGTCTGCGACGTGACTAACGGTGGCGGTGTCATCGGATACCTTTCCAAGTCGCCTCTCAGCCCGGGGGTTCCGGTTCCCTGCGATCTGACTCTTTACCGCTTCGGAAAAAATTTCGTCTGCAGCGTTCGCATTCACGGGGAGATTTTCCTCTACCCGGCTTTCTCCATGGACGGAAATGCTCGTCTCACTGCCTTTGTCGGACAGGAGAGCGAAGACGGCAATCAGGCACTGAGCTGGTCCCGCCTTCGTCTCGACGTGCTCGAACAGCCCGTCGCTGCGTAAGCTAAGAATTTCATCTTTGTCGTTGGTATGTAAAACGGCGCGGGTTTCGATCCGCGCCGTTTCTCGTTCTGTGGTGGGTAGTAGCGTATCGATACCTTCTGCGCGGCAATGGAGCTTCTCAGGGTGTTGTCTTTGATCGCGACGATCTTCAAACGAGTGCAAAACGCGGGGCAGGTCGTCACGTTGCCGCTACACAAAAAAGCCGGACGTTTCCGCCCGGCTTTTTTCGAATTGGTTCTGTGAAGACGCTTACTTGTCTTCGTTCGCCTTGGCGATGATCTCCTCGGAGACGTTCTTCGGGCACGGAGCGTAGTGTGAGAACTCCATGGAGAACTGACCACGACCGGAAGTCATGGTACGAAGGTCACCGATGTAACCGAACATTTCACTCAGGGGAGCGTCCGCTTTCACGCGAACACCGGTCGGAGTGGTGTCCTGGGTTTTGATCATTCCGCGGCGGCGGTTGAGGTCACCGATCACGTCACCGACGTGGTCTTCAGGAGTGAAGACGTCGATCTTCATGATAGGCTCAAGCAGCTGAGGACCGGCCTTCGGGATAGACTGACGGTAAGCCGACTTAGCAGCGATTTCGAAAGCAACTGCGGAGGAGTCAACGGCGTGGAAGCCACCGTCGATCAGGGTCACTTTGAAGTCGAGCATGGGGAAGCCGGCAAGCACACCCTTGTCCTTGGAAAGCTTGAAGCCTTTCTCAATGGCGGGCCAGTATTCCTTCGGCACGTTACCACCAACAACCTTGGACTCGAATTCGAAGCCTTCGCCACCGGCCTCGAGAGGCTCGATGATGTAGTCGATCTTACCGAACTGACCGGAACCACCGGACTGCTTCTTGTGAGTGTAGGAATCTTCGACGGTCTGAGTGATCGTCTCGCGGTAGGCCACCTGGGGAGCACCCACGTCAACTTCGACACCGTGCGTACGCTTGAGGATGTCGACCTTAATGTCGAGGTGAAGCTCACCCATTCCCTTAAGAATAGTCTCACCGGTTTCCTTGTCGGACTCGACGTGGAAAGAGGGATCCTCGCGAACCATCTTGGCGATGGCATCACCCAGCTTCTCGGAGGCGCTCTTGTCCTTCGGAGAAACAGCCACGGAAATCACCGGATCGGGGAAAACCATCGGTTCGAGAGTGGCAGGGTTCTTCGGGTCGCAGAGAGTGTGACCGGTCTGAACGTTCTTGAGACCCACGAGAGCCACGATGTCACCCGCCTGGGCGCTGTCGAGGTCCTCACGGGAGTCGGCGTGCATCTCAACGATACGGCCAACACGCTCGGTTTTGCCGGTGAAGGTGTTGAGGATGGTGTCCCCCTTATTCAGGGTGCCGGAGTAAACACGGGTGAAGGTCAGGGCGCCGTACTGGTCGTCCATGATCTTGAAGGCGAGAGCGCGGAGGTCCTTGTCCGGATCCACGATGGCGTATTCGCCGGACTCGTTACCTTCCATGTCCACTTCGGGCTGAGGGGGAACCTCAGTCGGGGAAGGAAGGAAGTCGACCACGGCGTTGAGCACGAGCTGGACACCCTTGTTCTTGAAAGCAGAACCACAGTAGGTCGGGAAGAAGTCGAGAGCGATCGTGCCTTTACGGATCAGCTTCTTGATCGTGTCGAGGTCCGGCTCTTCTCCTTCGAGGTAAGCTTCCATGACGTCGTCATCCTGTTCGACGACAGTTTCGATGAGCTGTTCGCGATACTCTTCCACCTTGTCGACCATGTCGGCAGGAATGTCCTGAAGCTCGTAGTTCTCGGGCTGACCGGAGTCATCCCAGACCCACGCCTTGCGGCTGAGCAGATCAACCACGCCGGTGAAATTGTCTTCGATACCGATCGGAAGCACCATCACGAGCGGCTTGGCAGCGAGCACGTCCTCGACCTGCTTCACGACGCGGTAGAAGTCAGCGCCAATACGGTCGAGCTTGTTGACGAAAATGATTCGGGAAACGCCTGACTCGTTGGCGTAGCGCCAGTTGGTCTCGGACTGGGGCTCAACCCCGCCGGATCCGCAGAATACGCCGACGCCACCGTCGAGCACTTTCAGTGAACGATACACCTCGATGGTGAAGTCCACGTGTCCGGGAGTATCAATGATGTTGAAACGGTGATCGTCCCAGAAACAGGTGGTAGCAGCGGACTGAATCGTAATACCGCGCTCCTGCTCCTGATCCATGAAGTCAGTCGTAGCGGCACCGTCGTGCACCTCTCCGGTCTTGTGGATCTTACCGGTGAGCTTGAGAATACGCTCGGTGGTTGTGGTTTTACCGGCATCAACGTGGGCGAAGATCCCGATATTTCTGTATTTGGAGAGGTCTTTCATCTACCTGTTTAGTTTGGATTGGAACCGAATTTTCGAAGCGTATAGTTGTTCAAAGCAGCCGTAAGGCAACAGGGAATTCCCGTTTTATGATAATTATTCTCGACGCCCCGATTGGGTTCGTTTAGAGGCGCGGGCTTCTAAAATGTTCAAAACAGCTCTTTTTGGCCTGGCAGGAGGCGGCGAAAGGCCGCGGTGGAGAGGGATTTGACGGGTTTTCCCAGTCCGTGACGGCGGATGGAAATCGCGATGAGGTGCTGAATTTGTTCCGCCAACGGTCCTCTACCCGTCATCCTGGCGCCGAACTGACTGTCATTGAGTTGGCCTCCTCTAAGTTCCCGAATGCGGTCCAGGACCAGCTCCTTGCGTTCCGGGAAGTGCTGGTCGAGCCAATCCGAGAAAATCTCCCGGACCTGGTAGGGGAGTCGAACCACGGATCCAGACGCAAATTGAGCCCCGCGTTCGGCCACCGCCTCGACGATTGCGGGGATTTCGTGCTCATTCAGGCCGGGGATAACGGGTGCGATGGAGATTCCGACGGGAATTCCGGCCCGGTGCAGCTTTTCCACGGCCTCCAGACGGGCCTGAGGACGCGAGGCACGAGGCTCGAGCAGGTTGCTCAGTTTCGGGTCCAGGCTCGTAATGGAGAGGACGACCGCGGCGGCGCCGTGCTCTGCGAGGCGGGAGAGCACGTCAATATCCCGGGTGACGAGGGCATTTTTGGTCACGATACCGACGGGATTCCTGAATTCGGCGAGGACTTCGAGGCACTGACGCGTGATTTGGAACTGTCGCTCGAAGGGTTGGTAACAGTCGGTAACACCGCTGCAAACCACGGACTGGGGCGTCCACGATTTGCGGGCGAGTTCCTGTTCAAGCAGTTCGGGGGCTTTCTCCTTCACCATGATGCGGGTTTCAAAGTCGAGCCCGGAATTGAAACCGAGGTATTCGTGGTAAGGGCGGGCATAGCAGTAGGCGCACCCGTGTTCGCAGCCTCGATAGGGGTTCACACTGCGGTCAAAACCGAGATCAGGGCTCTGATTGGATGAAATGATGCTCTTGCTGTCGTCGCGGTAGAACCGCGTTTTCGGGCGCCTCTCGACCGCGTCGGGATCAATCGCGGCGATTTCCTCCCAGGCTCCGGCATCCTCTTCGACGTGAAGTGGCTCAAAGCGGTTTCCGGGATTGGTCACGGTTCCGCGCCCGTGGTTGGAGTAGGGAGACGTCATGGACTGTTCTAGTGAACAGTCTTCAGCTGCCTTGTCAAGAGGTTGGGCTATCGATCGAGTCGGTTCTGGACTCGATCGTTGATGGCTGTGATGAGTTCGTCCGCAGACCTCTGGCCTTTCTTGAGAATCGTGGTGACGCGCTCTCGCAGGAAGGCCTGCTCCTTCTCCGACGGATCTTTCCCGGAGAGGACAATCACAGGAATCGAGCACAGATGCTCATCGGCCTGGAGCTTTTCGAGAAATTCAAAGCCGTCCATGACAGGCATGAGCAAATCGAGGACGATGGCTGCCGGACGGGTTTTCTTCAGTAGATCAAGAGCCTCCGCTCCGTCGTGGGCCCGGGTGGTTTTCCAGCCGGCTTCATCAAGGATGCGACTCATCGCCTTGAGGCTGGCTTCATCGTCGTCGACAAGGAGAAGGCTCTGACTGTTCGATTGGCCGGTCGCCCGTTCAATCACCCGACTGAGTCGTTTCATGTCGATGGGTTTGACGAGATAGTCCTCAACATCGAGCGCGCTGCCGTTTTCCTGCTCGGCCATGACGGACACCATGACCACGGGGATGGACTGGGTATCCTTTGACTCCTTGAGATGGTTGAGAACCTCCCAGCCATCCATGCCGCCGGGCATGACCACATCTAGGGTGATGGCATCCGGACGATGTTCCCTTGCCATTTCCAGTCCAGTGTTCCCGTCGACGGCGGCGAGGACGCGGTAACCCTGAGCTTCAAGCATACGGGTGAGCATTTCGCGAACTTTCTGATCGTCGTCGATGACCAGAATCGTCGCGTCGCGCGGGGTCGGACTGTCGCCATTGCTGGACGAAGGGCTGATCGGGCTGGTCTCCGGTGCCTCTTTCGATTCGTAGTGTTCGGACACCGGCTCGCACGGGAGGAAAATGCTGAAGTGTGTGCCTTTGCCCACTTCGCTGACAAATCCGATGCGCCCTCCCATCTGCGAAATCAGCTCCTTGCAGATTGAAAGGCCCAGGCCGCTGCCGCCGGCGTTGTCTTTCTTGTTTGAGACAAAGGGGACAAACGCCTTGGCCTGTTCTTCCGGGCCCATGCCGCGTCCCGTATCCGAGACCGTGAATTCGACCCAGGCGGCATCATTGATCTCACGGGGGCGGGCATCCAGCGTGACGGTTCCCTCTTTGGTGAACTTGATAGAGTTTCCAATGAGGTTGCCAAGCACCTGTCTGACCCGGCGATCGTCGGCAATAATAGAGGGAAGAGTATCGCTCCCGCTTTTGACGAAAGAGAGCCCCTTGTTCTTCGCCTCTGCCGCAAAGGTCTCCTCGAGGTCTTTGAGAAGGGAAGAGACCTCAATCTCATCCTTGCTGAGGGTCTCAGCGCCCATGATGATTTTCTGGTATTCGAGAATGTCGTTCACCAGGTTCAGTTCCCGGGCGGCGTGGGCGTGAATGCGGTCGACGTCCTGGCTCTGCTCTTCATCGAGGTCGGAGAGGCGCAAAGCCTCCACCTGGAGAAAGATGGCATTGAGCGGTTGGCGGAGGTCATGGCTCACCTTCGCAACGAAGGCATCTTTCTCGTGACTCAGGGTCATGAGCTTTTCGTAGGCTTTCTCCAACTCGCTGTTAGCGCGACGAAGTTCGCGGGTGCGATCACTGACGCGTTGTTCCAGTTCCTCCTGAAAGGCGATGAGCTCTTCGAAAAGGCGTTTCGAAGCGCGGGCGATGTCGCCGACTTCATCCTGGCGCTTGATGTCGAGGCCCCGGGCAAGGTCGGCGACCCTTTGATGGAAGGTTTCCCGCTTTGACTCGGTGATAGCCTGCGCCGTGCCGGTCATGCGTTTGAGCGGGCGAATGAAGTGCATGGCAATCAGAAACCCAATGAAACCAAAGCCGGCAGCGACGAAGATCGCGATGGTCTGAAGCGACAGCATCTCATAGGCGATGGAGGAGGCGAGCTCATCCTCAAGGACGGCGTAGTGGAGTAGATATTCCTGGGGCGCGCGGTATTGGCCAACGAGTGCACGAACGGTCCAGACACTGATCTGGTCGCACTCGACTCGACCACGCCAGTCGAGGCCGTCGAACTCCTCGCCAAAATTTTCTGCCAACGCTGCGGTGATACCTTCCTGAAGCTTATCCAGCTTTTCCTGTGAAGGCGCCAGCAGCCGGATTTCGCCGGCGTGGGTCGAGAGCCCGCCGAAGGTGCCATGTTCGTGAAGCTGAGTTCGCAGCAGGTCGGAAAAGTCGCCGAGCTCATTCGGGTCTGCGTTGCGAAGCGCCTCAGCGAAGCGCTCGTTGGGCAGGGCCTCCTGGAAATAGTAAGCTTTTTTCAGATCAATGACTTCCTGCCGAGCCAGTCGCTCTACCTTGGGTTCGACTTCGTCGGGCTGAGGATTGGCGGTTCTCTTCCGGGCGCGCTCGAGGGCTTCGTGGAGTTTCTCATCGTCGTGAAGGGAAAGAAAGATCTCGTCGTTGTCAGTGCCAGTCTCGTCTTCGTCGTGGCGGATGATTTGGTTCCCGTCGGCGTCTTCGAGGACAAGAAAGTGGCGCGGAGAAGTGACGGGCGGGATTGCCGTCATCATCCGCACATAGGCGGGCGTGCCTTCCTTTTCGCCGAGATAAGTCATTGCCCAAACGACCGGTGTCCAGCGCATTGCCGAATCGCCGCCGGGTAGGTCGAGCCGCTCCAGCTGGGTGCGCATAATGGGGGACAGGCGAACGCGAGGACCGGCTTCGGGGCCGGGGAGCCACGGCTCGCTCGTGGTCAGCCTGGCTTTCTCGGACAGGATAATCGATTCAGAAGCTTCATCCCCGAAGGTGACGACCTCGACCCGAAGGTGATTCTTCCAGTAGCGTTTGCAGAGACCTCGAGCCAGGACGAGCAGCTTCTCCGGATCTGCATTGTCGGCGACGCTTTGTTGAAACACCTCGCTGTTCGCGATGCTATTGAGGTCGTCGCGCAGGCCGTCAATCTGGTCGATCATTTCCCAGGCCCGCAGTTCTGCTTCGTCGCCGAGATCGACCAGTTCGTGATCGCGAAGAACGGACTCCGCTTTGGAGGAAAGTACTTTTGCTACGAGCAGCGCAGACGCAGCCGTAGCCAGCATGACCAGCAAAGCCACTTTTCCTCGAATTCCAAAATACATCAGCTGTCTGAGTAGGACGAACTCAGTGTTCCATTGATTCAAAAAAACCGGAAGCCCAAATCATCCGGGTTGAGCATTTAGTTAGTCTGGCGGATCAGGAGCGTTCCCAGGTGTCGGAGTCCCGGAGTCGCTTGATGCCGAAGAAGTCTTTGAAAACTCTCCGGAACACCTTCCGCTTAAATTTGGGAACCCCGCCGAGATCGAAGTGCTCCGGCTTGATCCACGTGAAATCGACGAACTCCTGCACGTGCGCCTTGAGGTTGATGTCCTGCTTGGTGCCGTAGTAGTCGCAGAGAAAGTAGGTTTGGGTCTGACCGCAAAACTGTCCTTTCTTGAGGTGGCCGTTAGGAAACTTGTAACGGTAGTCCGTTCGACAGGAGATGATTCGGTAGAGATCCGGGCTGATTCCAGTCTCTTCCGCGACTTCCCGATAGAGTGCTCCAATAAGATCCTCGCCCTTGTCCACACCTCCCTGCGGAAACTGCCAGCATCCACGATGGTCTTTCCTCTCAAAGATGAGGACCTTGCCGTTCTTCGGTTTACGAAGAATGACAGCGACGTTAGGGCGGTACGTAGCCATTTAGCGGAAACAAGGGTTGAACAACGCGCTAACGAAGATTTACAACGCGTTGCTACTTGTGAAAGATAACAGCAGTGAACATTACGAAACGCAATTCTTATTTCGGAGGACTTCGCCTGACATTCGGGCTCATTCTTGCAGGTGTCATCCTCATCGTTTCCTTCGTCGTTTGGCAAACGCGACCGGCTCGCGTGGTCACGAAGAAGCAGGCTGACTTGATTTCAGGCATCGAGAGCCGGAATGTCGCGCGAATTCGACGGCTCGTTTCAGACAGCTACAATGACAAATGGGACTTTGATGCCGACGACGTCGCCGAGGCGGTGGTGGATGTCGGGAGCCAGTTCATGACCCTGGTGCTGACGCCGGAAGAGCAGGAGTTGCTGATTGAGGACGGTGCAGCCGTGGTCTCTGTCCGCCTCACAGTGAGCGGCAATGCGGTCGGGCCGGCCGGGGGTGAAGTGACTCGCCGGATCAACCGGCTGGAGGAACCGTTTCTTTTCACTTGGAAGAAAGAGACGTTTCTGCCGTCGAGTTGGCGGCTGGTGCAAATTCACCAGTCAGAACTGCCCTCCGAACTATACGGGTATGAACCCGGTGATATTCGCCGGGCCATGAGCGGGGAGTGATTCAGAGGGAGCGGTCGAACCGGGCTGCCTGGTTTGTTCACTTCTCGGGCACATTCTGGTTCCTGACGCCGCGAAAGTGAGGTTTGTGTCTGAGTGCTTTGCTCTGTTGCGCGGGTGATCGAACGGATTTGATTGAGCTCGCGGGCGGATTTCGCCTAGAGTGTGACATGACCACAGACTCACTGATCGCATTCTTTGGCTGGTGTTTTTTGATAAACCTGGGCCTGTTGATTTTTTCAATGTTGGTGATGATGCTCTGTCGAGGTCGGGCCTTGCATCTTTATGGTAAAATATTCGGGCTTACTGAGGAGGAGGTCGGGAGCATCTATCTTCGCTGCCTCGCTTACTACAAGATAGTCATTATCGCTTTCAACCTCGTGCCCTATTTGGCACTCAGGGTTATCGCATAAAGCGTGGGCTATCGTTGCGAAGTGCGCGACTGGCGATACGGTGGCGCGATGCAATTTCCCGACGAGAGCAATGCCTTTCAGGCGCTTCATGTGAAGCTTCTTCTGCGAAGTTTCGAGGAGCTGACTGGACGATCGTTAGTGACGCGATCCGGAAATGAAAGGGAGGATGCTCGCGCTCTTTTTACCTCTCCTTTTTTTGTCGCGTCCCATAACACGGAGGAAGATCCCGTGCTGACCTACGGAAATCAGACGGCTCTCGATCTTTTCGAGATGGAATGGGATGAGTTCACGTCAACTCCTTCTCGGTTCACCGCGGAGACTCCTGAGCGAGCCGAGAGAGAGCGACTGCTGGAAGCGGTCAGGACAAGCGGATTCATTGACGACTACTCGGGTATTCGGATCTCGAAAACCGGGAAGCGGTTCCTCATCAAGCAGGCTACCGTATGGAACCTGATTGATGAAACTGGAAGCCGGGTGGGTCAGGCGGCAACTTTTGCCGGCTGGGAGCCGTTGTCCTGAAACTTTCTGGTCAGGTAAGGGTTTCATGGATCGCGCATAGACAGTGCGAACGGTTTGCGATACCCTGCACCGATATGAAAATTCCCTCAGTCCTCGTTGTCCTTTTTACCCTGGCCCTGGGTTCCCTTTCTGCCCAAAACCAGCCCCAGACCCAGGAAGACGGTGCCTATGCCGGTATCGCCGGTTTCTGGGAGGTGGTGACTTCCAACGGACGATTCGTGGCCCGCCTTGATCAGATCGCTTCGGTGAGTCAGCACGAATACCTGATCGACGGAGGCATTCGTGTTTATGAGGTGACGGTCGACACTGATGGTGCTCAGACGGCACGTTTTTACTACATCGAGTCAGTGAATGAAACCTCCTCGGTCACGACAGGCAGCGCGACGTTCAATCGCATCAAGGATCTCGCCAACCAGGCGACGGAGAAAGCGGGCATGGGTGACGTGGATTCCATCGTGACCAAGCATTATCCCGACACGACTCACGCGAAGACTTCCGAATACCGCATGAGCAACAAAGCTACCATCAGCCAGATCTACGATCACGTGCATCGCGTCTGGGCTGAAGAGCGGGGCCGCGGAAAGCAGAACAAGCTCATCATCCGCAACGGTTAGGTGCTGTTCACGTTCCCGTTTCTTTTCTGAGATTTCTCAATGGAATACCGCGAGATCCCGCGTAGCGACCTCAAGGTCAGCCTGATCGGATTGGGCACGATGACCTGGGGGGAGCAGAATACTGAGGCCGAAGGCCACGAACAGATGGACTACGCTCTCGAGCAGGGCGTCAACCTCTTCGACGTGGCTGAAATGTATCCGGTCCCGCCGGTAGCGGAGACCTGTCACGAAACGGAAAGAATCATCGGGACCTGGTTTGCAGACCGGGGCAAGAGAGACCAGGTGATTCTTGCCACCAAGGTGGTGGGCCCCGGAACCCATGTGACCCACATTCGCGACGGAGCCCGACTGGATCGCCCCAACATCATGACGGCGGTCGAAGGCAGCCTGAAGCGACTGCAAACAGATTACATCGATCTGTATCAGCTCCACTGGCCCGATCGACCGGTGCCCCTGTTCGGTGGGCGTGATTACAATCCTCCGAGAAGGGATGATTCTGTTCCGATTGAGGAGACTTTGAAAGTTCTTGGCGAACTGGTGGCGCAGGGGAAAGTGCGTTACATTGGGCTTTCCAACGAAACCCCTTGGGGGGCGATGAAGTTTCTTCAGGCTGCCGAGGGTTTTGGGTTGCCGCGGATCGTTACGATCCAGAACTCGTATAACCTCCTGAACCGAACCTTTGATGCCGGACTTTCGGAGGTGTGTCATTACGAGGACGTTCGTTCCCTGCCGTATTCTCCGCTGGCATTTGGGCGTCTCACCGGAAAATATCGTGGCGGGGTCATGCCGGATGGCGCACGACTGACCTTGTGGGAACGTTTCGCCCGATATAACGGACCCAACAGCGATGCGGCGATTGAAGAATACGCGAGAATCGCTGGCGAGGCCGGGATGAGTCTTACCCAGATGAGTCTGGCCTGGATCAATCAGCGCCACCACGTTGCCAGCAATTTGATCGGAGCGACGTCGATGGAGCAGCTCAAAGAAAACATCGCCAGTGTGGAGGTGAACTTGCCGGGTGAAGTGAGAAAAGCGATCGATACTGTTCATCACCGCTTCCCGAATCCGTGCCCCTAGGTGCTAATTCGGACCATCCCGGTCTGGCGCATTTTTTGACCGGCCTTCATCAGCAATTCGTCGTATACTGCCTTTCAATGTTTCGCCTGCCTTTCATTACTGTTTTATTGGGATTCGCCTTAGTTCTGGCGGCGACTGGTCAGGAGTATCACCAGTTCACCAGTAAGGACGGCAAGCAGATGTCAGCCATGCTGCTCGATATCTCGCCGGATAACCGGCAGGTGAAGATCCGTCGCGAGGACGGTCTCGAATTCGAGTTTGAGATCGTGGGACTCAGTCTCGATGATCAGCAGCATATTAAGGACTGGCTTAAGACGCGGGTGGTAGAGATCAAGACCGACTATCGGCTCGAGATGGACATTGACCACAATTCGACCGAAACAGAGCGTCATCGGAAAGATTCTTATTCCACCTATGAGCAGCGTTTCGGTGCTTACAAAGTGATTGCCCGAAACCTCTCCCGCGAAACCTTGCCTGCTGCTTTTTTGGAATATGTGGTGATCTGGAAGGAGTATCTGCGCGTCTACGAAAATGAAGAGACGGGTTGGACATACTCGACTTCCGGAACCGTGGAAGATCCCAAAGTCAAGCTGAGCGGGGAAATTCCGCTGGGGGAGATGGTTTACAACCGGGATGTGGAGGTCATGACAGAGATTTCGGAAATCAATCGTTATTTATTCGACGGGAAAGTTTCGCGTGAGGACGAGTTGGTCGGGGTCAAACTCCGGATCAAGGATGCTCACGGGAATGTCCTGCTGGAAGAGGAATCCGCGGGTGCGGAGATAGAGCAGATTAGCTGGGACGACGCGATGGAGGTGAAGACCTTTGTCCCGAGAACCTGATCACTTTTCGGCTTGCGGCGGGACCGATTCGGTCTTTTGTCTCCGCCATGAGCGAAGTTTATAAGATTGCAGTTCTTCCGGGCGACGGAATTGGCCCGGAAGTCATGAGCGAAGCACGCAAGGTGCTGGACCGTGTGGCTGAGAAAGAAGGCCTGTCTTTCGAGTTTGAAGAAAAACTGGTAGGTGGAGCTGCGATCGACGCGACTGGTGGTCCGCTTCCGGAAGACACCATCGCTGCCTGCGAGGCCGCTGACGCCATTCTCTTCGGTTCGGTCGGTGGCCCCAAGTGGGAAAACCTCCCGCCTGAGATTCAGCCTGAGCGTGGTGCGCTTCTGCCCCTGCGTAAGCACTTCGGTCTCTTCGCCAACCTGCGTCCCGCCGTTTGTTTCCCCGCGCTGACCCACGCCTCCCCGGTGAAGGAAGATCGCATCGCCGGTGGGTTTGATGTGCTCTGCGTCCGCGAGCTTACCGGGGGTATCTACTTCGGCCAGCCCAAGGGCATCGAAGAGCGCGATGGCGAGCGCACCGCCATCGATACTATGGTTTACTCCAAGAGCGAGATTGCCCGTATTGCTCACGTGGCTTTCTCAGCTGCTCAGAAGCGCGACAAGCGGATCACTTCCATCGACAAGGCCAACGTGCTGCAGAATGGTATTCTCTGGCGTGAGACCGTCGAAGAGGTGGCCAAGGATTACCCGGATGTGGCCCTCGATCATCTCTACGTGGACAATGCAGCCATGCAGTTGATTACCCGTCCCCGCGACTTTGACGTGGTCCTCGCTCCAAACCTGTTTGGTGACATTCTCAGTGATGAGATGGCCATGATTGCCGGTTCTCTCGGGATGCTGTCTTCCGCCAGCCTCGGCGAGAGCAAGGGTGAAGGACTCTACTTCGGTATGTATGAGCCTAGTGGCGGTTCTGCTCCCGACATCGCCGGTCAGGGCATCGCCAACCCGATTGCCCAGATTCTTTCCGCAGCCATGATGCTGAAGTTTTCCTTCGGTCTCGGCGAGGCAGCTGACGCCATCGAGGCTGCGGTGAAGGAAGTCATCGATGATGGCTATCGCACTGGTGACATCTACACCGGCGACGATGAGCAGAAAAAGGTCGCTACGGTTGAGATGGGCGATGCGATCACAGCAAAGCTGTGAGCAAAAAGCCGAGGGCTTTTGCCAGTGATTAGTCATTTGTTTTTGAAATGAGGAGCGCGGGTTTCCCGCGCTCTTTTTTGTAGCGGAAGATGCCAATTTTCCGGGCTCCGGGGATTGCTGATCTTGACAAAAGAGACTTGATGTAAGAAAATCTTACTCATGACAACGGTCCTTTCACAAAAGGGGCAGGTCGTGATTCCGAGTGCGGTTCGGGAGCGGCTTTCTCTTGAAGCAGGAGACGATATGGAGATTCTTATCGAGGATGAGGACACCATCGTTTTGCGGCGCATTTCGCGCCGACCGAATGAAGGTCTGGTGGATCACCTCGTGACCTGTCCTGAGCCTTTTGACATCCCTGAGCGCTCGACCGAAGAAGCACGGGAGGTTGACCTGGCTCTATGAGCTTGCTGGTCGATACCAATATCTTCAGCGAGCTGGTCAAGCCGACGCCGGATTCCGGTGTTATTGAGTGGGCACGTGAGCATCAGGCGGATTTTCATGTCTCCACTATCACGATTGGAGAATTGAAATACGGCATCGCTGTCCTTGAGGAGGGAAAGCGGAAAGAAGCGCTTCAGAAGTGGCTCAAAGAGACGTGCCGGATCATGGAGGGCCGCACCCTGTCATTCAATCGTTCTGTTGCCTACGTGTGGGCAGATCTCCGGGCGTCGATGAAGCGGAGTGGTCACCGTATGCCTCTGGCCGACAGTTTGATTGCTGCCACGGCCAAGCGTCATCAGTTGGCGATTGCGACTCGCAACGTCGACGATTTCAACGGGACGGGTATACGAGTGGTGAACCCCTTTGATTGAGTGGGCGGGCGTAGGCAAAAGCCGAAGGCTTTTGCCAGTGATTGGTCATTAGTGGTTAGAGATTAGTTTCGAATTCAGGAGTGCGGGTTTCCCGCGCTCTTTTTTTGTAGCGGAAGATGCCAATCTTCCGGCGGTCGCGGAGGACCGCGACCCTCCACGCCTTCGGCGTCAGCCAACCAAAGGCGAATCGCTAAAAACGAATCACTGACGAGGCGAAGGCTCGGAATCAGGGTTGACTCTGCGACCTAACCCTGTTGAGTGCAGCACTGAACCCTGTTGGGTTTACCTCTCGACTGCATGACTTACGCCGACACGCTCCGCCAACGAATCGCCGAGACTGGCAGCGCCCTTTGTGTGGGGCTGGATCCACGACCGGACCGTCATGAATCGGTCGAGGCGATTGAGTCTTTTTGTGAGCAGGTGATCGCAGAGACGGCGGAGTTTGCGGCCGTTTTCAAGCCGAACATCGCTTACTTCGAAGCTCTCGGTGTGGACGGTTACGCAATGATCGAACGCCTCATCGGTAAGATGAAGGCGACGGGTGTTCCCATCGTGCTCGACGCCAAGCGTGGAGACATCGGCACGACCCAGGATCATTATGCGAAGGGCTATTTCGAAAACTGGGACGTCGATGCGGTGACCCTGAGTCCTTACATGGGCTTCGATTCTGTTGAGCCTTTTCTCAAATACCCGGGCAAGGGCGTTTACCTGCTCGGGGTGACTTCCAACGCGGGGGCCGCCGACCTCGAAACGCACGACCTCGCCAGTGGGCGCAAGGTGTTCGAGCTGGTTGGTGATATGACGACCCGGGCAGCTGACACCGCAGCGGGTGAGGGGAGTATCGGACTCGTCCTCGGCCTGACCAATGCCTCCGGCGAAGTCTTGGCCCGTATGCCCGACGTGCCGCTCCTGATTCCCGGACTCGGCGCGCAGGGAGGAGACCTCGAAGCGCTTCGGGGTGCCGACCGGAGTGCGCCTTCTGTGATTAATGTTTCCCGCGGCATCCTCTATGCCGACTCAGATCAATCCTTCAGCCAACTAGCCAAAGATTATGCGGACCGAATTGCCAGCGTCACAGGATGAGACCATCGAACTGCTCAAGGACTACGGAGCAGTCGAAGAAGGTCACTTTATTCTCGCGAGTGGAAACCACTCCAACTACTACGTCAAAAAGGGCAAGCTCGTGCAGCACCCCTTTGAGCTGCAGCAGATGATCGAGCAGCGCGTCGACGAGATGAAGGCGCTGGGACAGATTGACGTGGTCCTGAGTCCTGCCATGGGCGGTGTGCCCGTCGGTCAGCAAGTCGGGCTCGCCGTTCACGCCCGCACCATTTACGCCGAGCGAAACGCCGAGACCAACGAACTCGAGCTGAAGCGCGGTTTTGAAATCAAGCCGGGTGAGCGACTGCTTCTCGTCGAAGATGTCATCACGACCGGTGGCACCTTGCTTGAGTTGACTGACTTCATTGCTTCGCAAGGTGGCGAAGTGGCCGGAGTGTTTGTCGTGGTGAACCGCTCCGGCAAGGACAAGGTCGGTGATTTTCCCGTCGTATCCTGCATGGAGATCCAGTTTCCGGTGTATGCTCCGGACGAGGTGCCGGAGTGGCTTCAGGAGATTCCCGCAGTGCGCCCGGGAACGAAGAAGGTCGAATAGGGGTTTAGGTATTTTGGTCGGAAGAGGCGCTGGCGCCCTTCCTTTTAGGTGGCTGGGGGAGCGGGTTTCTCTCATTCTCCTAAATTGCTAAACTCCTAAAACCCTAAATACCTCCCAACGCGAAACTTTCGCTTGATCATCCTGCGGTCCCTCCTAAACATTATCTATGGGTGATCTTCCTCTTGGTCTCAGTTTTGACGACGTTCTTCTGGTCCCGCAACGCAGCGAGGTCCTTCCGGCTGAAGTCGATATTTCGACACGGCTGACCAAAGATATTCCGCTGAATATTCCAGTAATTTCCTCGGCCATGGACACAGTCACCGAGGACGAGCTTGCCATCGCTCTCGCTCGCGAAGGCGGTATCGGGGTCATTCACCGAAATATGCCGATCGAGGACCAGGCAGACATGGTTGCCAAGGTGAAGCGATCCGAGAATACGGTGATCACCGATCCGTTTACGATGTCGGCGGATCTGAATATTGCTGAGCTTCAGCGGATTATGTTCGAAAAGGGAGTGAATGGATTCCCTGTGGTCGACGATCAGAATGTTCTGATCGGCATCGTGACGAGCCGCGATATCTGGCATATCGAGAACGAAAATGCGCCGGTCTCCGAAGTGATGACTCCGAAAGACCGCCTCGTCAGTGCTCCTGAAACCACCGGCCTCGAAGAGGCCCGTCGCATTCTCCAGAAGAACCGCATCGAAAAACTGCCGCTCGTCGATACCGAGGGCAAGCTGGCCGGACTCATCACCGCTCAGGACATCGAGAAGCGGGACATGTATCTCAATTCTGCCAAGGATGACCACGGCCAACTCCGCGTTGGCGCGGCCATCGGGGTGGGCGAAGACTATTTTGAGCGTGCCAAGGGCGTGATCGAAGCCGGCGCTGACGCCGTCTTTATCGACGCCGCGACGGGACATACCGAGCGTGTGCTCTCCGTGATCGAGCGTCTCAACAGCGAATTCGGCAAGCCGGTTGTCGCCGGAAACGTGGTCACCGCCGACGGTGCTGCCGATCTCATCGCTGCCGGTGCTGCCGCCGTGAAGGTCGGAGTTGGGCCCGGATCGATCTGCACCACTCGCGTCATTGCCGGGGTGGGAACGCCGCAGTTCAGTGCGATCAAGAATGCGGCCAAGGTTTGCCGCGACGCCGGTGTGCCTCTCATTGCTGACGGTGGGATTCGCTACTCAGGCGATGTGGTCAAGGCCATGGCTGCCGGAGCTGACCTCGTCATGCTCGGATCGCTCCTGGCGGGTTGTCGCGAGAGTCCCGGCGAGATGGTCAATTACCAGGGACGCGCCTGGAAGGAATACCGTGGCATGGGATCGCTCAAGGCGATGCGCAAAGGCTCCGGTGACCGCTACGGTCAAAACTCATCCGGTAAGCTGGTGGCCGAGGGCGTTGAGGCCCGGGTTCCTTACCGCGGTCCGCTGGCTGATACGGTCTTCCAGCTTCTTGGCGGTCTTCGCAGCGGCATGGGTTATGTCGGTGCTGAGAACCTCCAGTATCTCCGCGAGCGGGCTAAGTTTGTTCGCATTACGCCCGGTGGCCTCAAGGAGAGCCACGCGCACGACATCACCATTACCGAGGAACCGGTCAACTACCAGACCAGCTAACTTATCGGGCTGCCCGTTGAAAGGGGCGGCCGCCCCTTTTCTTTTTCTATTCTGCCATGGAACATCCAATCGCCGTTATCGATTACGGATCTCAGTACACTCAGCTCATTGTGCGTCGCATTCGTGAACTGGGATACTTTTCCCGCCTTTATCAGCCGACTGAACTTCGCGAGACGGGTTCTCCCGCTGCCGTGATCCTTTCAGGTGGGCCGCGCTCGACCCTGGAGGATGATGCTCCCGATATCGATTTTGAATATCTCCGGGAAATGGGAGTTCCGGTGCTGGGTGTTTGTTACGGCATGCAATTGCTGAACGGGAAGTTCGGCGGCACGGTCGCTCCCGGAAACACTCGTGAGTACGGTCCTGCCACGCTCATGATCGAGGAGGGCGTCGACGGAATCTTCAACGGCCTCAAGGGACATTCCCAGATCTGGATGAGTCACTCCGACACCGTGAGTGAACTCCCTGAAGGATGTGAAGTGATGGGCCGCAACCTCGATGGTGTGCCGGTGGCACTGCGCTGGAATGAGCGCTTCTTTGGTATCCAGTTTCACCCTGAGGTGTCTCACACCGATGAGGGCACAGACATTCTGAGGAACTTCCTCGACCGGGCCAAGGACCTGCCGACGTTTAAGATCGATTCGTTCAAGGACGAGTTGGCCGCCAAGGTTCGCGACGAAGTCGCGGGTCGAAAGGTGGTCTGTGGCGTTTCCGGTGGTGTTGATTCTTCCGTGCTCGCAGCGTTGTTACACGAGTCTAAGGTTGATACCCGCAACATTTTCGTCGATACCGGTTTACTGAGAAAAGACGAAGCCGCCGAGGTGAAGTCCCTCTTTTCCGGTATCGGGATCGAGATCGAGACAATCGACGCGTCCGAGAGGTTTCTCTCGGCGCTCTCCGGAGTGACTGATCCTGAGGAGAAGCGCCGCATCATTGGCCGCCTCTTCGTCGATGTCTTCTTTGATGCCGTGGGTGATGATGTTGAACTGCTAGCGCAGGGCACGCTTTATCCGGACGTGATTGAGAGCGCCACGAGCGGTTCGATTGCCTCGACGATCAAGACACACCACAACCGTGTCGATCGCATCATGGAGCTGAAGGAGCAGGGCCGTGTCATCGAGCCGCTCGACGAACTCTTCAAGGATGAAGTCCGGCAACTCGGTCGAGTCCTCGGGCTTCCCGAGCGAGTTGTTGGTCGCCACCCTTTCCCCGGTCCCGGACTGGCAGTTCGCTGCCCCGGTGAGGTGACCGAGGAGAAGCTGAAGATCATCCGCGAGGCCGACGATATCTTTATCGGGCTGCTCCGCGAACGTCACTGGTATGATTCCGTGTGGCAGGCCTATGCTGCTCTCATTCCAACCAAGACCGTCGGGGTCAAGGGAGACGAACGCAGCTACGAGTATGCTCTCAGCTTGCGTGCTGTGACCAGTGAGGATGCCATGACCGCTGAGTGGGTGCATTTGCCCTACGAGCTTCTTGGCGAGATTTCCAATCGCATCCTCAATGAAGTGCCCGGCGTGAACCGCGTCCTCTACGATATCTCCACCAAGCCGCCTGCGAGCATTGAGTGGGAGTGACGCGGCGAAGCTGTGTCCAGTGAGTGGTGAGTAGTCAGTAGTGGATAGTGGGGCAGAGTTGCCTGCTGACTATTGATTTGTTAGAAGCAGGGGGGAGATTCTCTGTGAGGTGGTGATCAGTTGGGTCTTGTTGGGTCCGGCTGCCGTTTGGGCCGATTGATTTCTGGAGACGGATTTTGAGCCGCTTGAGAAGTGGTTGGAAAAGAGAGTTTTGAGGTGGATTACCAAAATATGCCTCTCCAGTTGGTCTTCGATCAGGTCCCGCTGAATGACATCTTCTATCAGTTCGAATTTAAGCAATGAAAGTGGGAGCCGTTTTCTTTGACGGATTCGGATATTTCCCGCCGGGAATTGCTCCGCAAGATTGCCGAATTTTACGAATTTGATATGTCGGTGAAACTGAGTGCGGGTGGCGAACCTGAAGCGGTCATTGTGGCGGACTGTGATCCGAAATAGTCAGCTTCGA
>JABSSQ010000149.1 GCA_013213905.1 Verrucomicrobiales bacterium
GAATGCGCATGTTCCCTGGGTTCGTCACCCGGAGGTCGCCCATTGCCTCGAAGAGGACTGGCTTCACAGCGCTGTGCTCGAAACGCACCTGCCACTCCTGGAAATGCTGTTCCGTCTTCGCGAGGAAGGCGTGCCTTACAAGCTGACGCTCAACCTCTCGCCGACTTTCCTGGCCATGCTTCAGGACCGCACCCTGAAGCGTCGCACCCTCGCCTATCTCGACCGCACCCTGCGCCTCTGCCGGGACGAAGTGGAGCGCGGCGATATCACCGGCTTCGGCAACCTGGCGGAAACCTACGAAGATCGTTTCCACAAACTCCGCTCTCTCTTCATCGACGACTGGCACGGCGATCTCGTGCGCGCTTACACCAACCTGCGCGACAGCGGTCACCTCGAACTCACCGCCAGCGCCGCAACCCACGGTCTGCTTCCGCTTCTCATGCGGGTGCCGGAATCCGTCCAGGCACAGGTCCGGGCCGGCATTCGACAGTATGTTCAGTGCTTTGGCAGGATGCCACGCGGGTTCTGGCTTCCGGAATGCGCCTACGCACCGGCCATGAGCGCCCTGCTCAAGAACGAAGGCATCGACTGGACCCTGGTAGAAGAACACGGCATGGCCGACGCGCCACAGACCGACGAGCTGTTTCCTTTCATCCCCGGAGAAACGCCGGACGGCCTCATTGTTTTTGGACGCGACCAGAGCAGCAGCAGCGAAATCTGGAGCGCCGACGAAGGCTATCCCGGCGACGGACGCTACCGCGACTTCATGCGTGATGTCGGGCTCGATGCTCCCATCGAATACTTGCGCGACTACCTTGATGACTCGGAGCAGCGACAGTTCACCGGCCTGAAATATTTCCGTTCCTCCCGCGACAACAACGAGAGTGAACCCTACGACGAGGAGCTCGCCGACAAGGCCCTCGAAGAGCACTCGATGCACTTCGTATCCAGCCGCGGGGCCCAGCTCGCGTCACTCGAAGCCGACGGGGTCGAAAACCCCATGATCGTCTGTGCTTTCGACGCCGATCTCTTTGGCCACTGGTGGTATGAGGGCACCAGCTTCCTCGAACGCATCTTTCGCAAGACTGCCGAGCGCGGTGACTTCACTTTCACCAGCCCCGGTTCCTATCTCGCCGAAAACGCCGAGCGCGAGTTCCCGACGGTGACGCCGGTTTCCTCGTCCTGGGGTGAAGGTGGTTACTTCGAAACCTGGACCAGCGAGAGCAACAACTGGGTGCACAACGAAATCCAGAAACGCGCCGAGCAGCTCGCCCGCTTTGTCCGCCTCTTTGAAGAAAACCGCGAGGACTATACCGAGCAGGCCGTCGCCCACCGCCAGCGGTGCATGCAGTTGATGACGAAAGAGTTGCTCCTCGCACAGTCCAGCGACTGGGCGTTCCTGATGAACAATGAGCCCTCTCGCGAATACGCCGAGAAGCGCACCAATGATCACTTCAAGAACTTCGATCGCATCTGGGCACTAACCGCAAAATCGAGCGACGAAGGCGAGTTTGACGAAATCGAACCGCTGAATCCGATCTATTCAGACTTGCCCTGGAACCTGTTCGAGCCTTACGAGTAAGGGCGTTCCGAACATGCCAGAGAATTACGTCTACTTCGATCTCGAAACCCAGCGCTCCGCCAATGATGTCGGCGGCTGGGACCGCAAGGCTGACATGAAGATGTCGGTTGGCGTGACCTACAGCTCTGCCAACGGCTCCTACATGATCTACGACGAGGCCAATGTGCAGGGTCTGATCGACGAACTCGTCTCCGCAGATGTTGTCGTTGGCTTCAACCACATCTGGTTCGATTACGAGGTGCTGATGGGTTACACCATCCTCGACCTCAAAGAGCAGACCACCAATCTCGACCTCATGCTCGATCTTGAGCAAGTCCTCGAGCACAAACCCAAACTCGACGCGGTCGCCGCCGAGACCCTCGGCGAAGGGAAAACCGCGGTCGGCACCGACGCCATCAAGTGGTGGCAGGAAGGCCGTATCATGGATATTGCCGAATACTGCTGCTTCGACGTCAAAGTCACCAAGCTGGTGCACGAATACGGGGCTCAACACGGGATGGTGAAATACAAGAACCGGTTCAACCAGTCCCTCGAAGTCCCGGTGAACTGGAAAATGCCAGCGAGCTGAGCTCGCACTCTTGATCTTGATCTTGATTTTAATCCTGATCTTGATCCCTTCTGGGACCCCGCGTCTTTTTCCTTTTCTTACTCCTTTTCTTTTTCTGCGGGTAATGGCACCGCTTTACCTGCGTCTCAATTCGCTCGGGAAGAGTAAGAAAAAGATAAAGATTAAGAAAAAGACTCCGGCCGGCGGCCGGTTCCCAAGGAATGTCGCAATCCCCCTCCAGCTCCACTCCCAGCATCGAAGTCCGCGGTGCCCGGCAGAACAATCTCCAGGGCATCGATATCGACATTCCAATCGGCAAACTCACCGTCGTGACCGGCCCGAGTGGATCGGGCAAATCGAGCCTCGCTTTCCAGACGCTTTACGCCGAAGGCCAGCGTCGCTACGTCGAAACCTTCTCACCCTACACCCGGCAGTTCTTCGACCGGATGGACAAGCCGCAGGTCGATGCCATTAACGGCATCCCTCCGGCGATCGCCATCGAGCAACAGAACGCCGTTAAGACGACACGCTCCACTGTCGGCACGATCACCGAGATCAACGACTACCTGAAGCTGCTCTTTCCCCGCCTCTGTCGCGGATACGATCCCGTCAGTGGCGACCTGATCGAACCGGATTCTCCCGAATCGATTCACCGCAAGACGGTCGAGCGTTTTGGCAAGGACACCACCCTGCTGATTCTCTTCGGAGTTCCCGTCCCCGCTGACACTCCCGTGGCTGAGTTCTTCGAGTTTCTCCAGCAACAGGGCTACGCCCGCGTCTGGATCTTTGGCAAGGCCTACCGCGTCGACTCCCCGGAGGCCTACGATAAGAAAAAACTGCCCGGCAAAGTCGACGTTATCCAGGACCGGGTTGCGCCGGCCCGTCGCTCCCGCTTTCTGGAGGCTCTCGAAAGAGCTCTCGATTTCGGAAAAGGAGTCGTCACGGTCGTCGATCCCGATTCCGGCGAGCAGGCCGCCTTTTCCCGGGGATGGACCTCGCCCGAAACCGGCACGGAGTTAAAGCCACCGGTTCCCGGCCTCTTTTCTTTCAACCACCCCATGGGTGCCTGCCCCGAGTGCCGCGGCTTCGGACGCGTCATTGGAATCGACGTCGATAAGGCCCTCCCTGACAAATCGCTCTCTATCGCCGAGGGGCTGGTTCGCGCTTTTCAGGGCGATGCCTACTACGAATGCGAAGAAGACCTCGAGCGCTGCGCTCGCGCCCGGGGCCTCAGCACAGTGACGCCATTTGACGAACTCTCAGCGGAAGATCAGCAGTGGATCATCGAAGGCGAAGGCGGCGACCCGGAGGATGCCTACCAAGACGGATCGTGGTACGGCGTTCGCGGCTTCTTCGACTGGCTCGAGTCACGGGCCTACCGCATGCATGTCAGGGTTTTCCTGAGTCGTTACCGCAGCTACACCACGTGCAAAGCATGCAAAGGCACCCGGCTCAAATCCGAGGCTCTTAATTTCAAGATCAACGACAAAACCCTACCCGACCTCTGGCAACTCTCGATTGATGATCTGGCGACCTTCTTCGCCACCATCAAGGTGCGCCCCGAAGACCGCACCGCCACGATGCTCTACGAGGAGGTCAGCAACCGTCTCGGCTACCTTCGGGAGGTGGGACTGGGTTACCTCAATCTCGACCGGCCCACTCGCACCTTATCCGGCGGTGAAACCGAACGCGTCAATCTCACCACTTGCCTGGGCGCCAGCCTGACAAACACACTTTTTGTTCTCGATGAACCCACCGTCGGACTGCATCCGCGCGACGTCGGCAAACTCATCGGCGTTATGCAACGCCTCCGCGACCTCGGCAACACGATTGTTGTTGTTGAACACGAGGAAGCGGTGATTCGATCCGCAGATCACCTCATCGACATTGGGCCGGGACGCGGCGAAGGCGGAGGCCACCTCGTCTACGCCGGCCCCGGGGCTCACACCGCAGCTCAGGCCAAACCCTTCGCTAAGGAACACCCGGACGCACTCACCCTGCAATACCTCAGCGGAAGCCGCGAGATTGCGGTCCCCCAAAAGCGGCGCAAGCCGAAGCACAAGCTCACCATCAAGCGGGCCACTCAGCACAACCTCAAGAAAATCGACGTCGACATTCCCCTCGGCGTTCTCTGCTGTGTGACCGGCGTGTCAGGGTCCGGCAAGTCCACCCTGATTCACTCCGTTCTCTACGGCAACCTGATGAAACAGCTCGGTCTTTCCGGTGCTGACACCGAGGTAGGTTCAAGCAAGGGCATCAAGGGAGTGGAACGCGTTCGCGAGGTCGTCATGGTCGACCAGGCGCCGCTCGCCAAGACACCGCGTTCAACTCCGGCCGTTTACACCGGAATCTTTGAGCCGATTCGCAAACTCTTCACCGAAACGCCGGAGGGCAAATCGCGCGATCTCACTCCCGGCTATTTTTCCTTCAACAGCGGCGCTGGTCGCTGCTCCCGCTGCATGGGCAACGGTTACGAAAAAGTGGAGATGCAATTTCTCAGCGATCTCTACGTGACCTGCCCCGAGTGCGAGGGCAAACGCTACACCCCTGAAGCGCTTGAGATCGAACTGGAAGACAGGAACATCCACCAGGTCCTCACCATGACGGTGACCGAGGCGATCGAGTTCTTCTTCGTGATCGACAATCGCAAGGCCCAGAATGTGGTCGAGGGGCTCCAACTTCTCTCTGATGTCGGCCTGGGCTACCTGCGACTCGGCCAACCTCTCAACACTCTGAGCGGCGGGGAAAGCCAGCGCCTCAAGCTTGTTGGCCACCTGCTTGCCAAACCGAAGCAGGCCAGGATGGACGGCAAAACCAGCCTGCTCATCTTCGACGAGCCTACCACCGGCCTCCACTTCGATGACACCGGCATGCTGCTGAAAGTTTTCGAACGCCTCGTCGATGCCGGCGACTCCGTCATTGTGATCGAGCACAACCTCGACGTCATCAAATGCGCGGATCACATCGTCGACCTTGGCCCGGAGGCCGGAGCACACGGCGGAGAGGTGGTCATCGCCGGCACCCCTGAGGAAGTCATGGCTCATGCCGGATCACACACCGGTCGCTACCTTTCCCAACATCTCACTCCCCGCCTTTCGGTGGCCCGCGAACAGCTCAAGGTCGCCGATTCTTCGAATCCGGTTCTCTACGAAACTGATCGCGCAAACAACGTCATCCAGCTACACGGTGCCCGGGAAAATAACCTCAAGGAAATCGACGTCACTATTCCGCGGGAGGAGTTTGTCGTCGTCACCGGCCTGAGTGGATCCGGCAAATCCACCCTCGCTTTCGACATTCTTTTCGCCGAAGGCCAGCGACGCTTTCTCGACAGCATGTCCACTTACGCGCGGCAGTTTGTCGAGCAGATGGAGCGCCCTGACATTGATATTGTTTCAGGCCTGCCTCCCACAGTCGCGATCGAACAACGCATCTCCCGGGGAGGCGGCAAATCCACCGTCGCCACCGTCACCGAGGTCTGGCATTTCCTTCGCCTTCTCTACGCCAAGGTCGGCACCCAGTTTTCTCCCGACTCAGGAAAGAAGGTCGAGAAGCAAAGTGTCACTTCCATCGTCACCCGAATCCGTGAGACCTCGAAAAAGGGCAAGCGCCCCGTCAAGGTGATGGCTCCGCTGATCAAGGCGAGAAAAGGGTACCACACCGATGTCGCAGAATGGGCCGGGCGACAGGGTTTTGACACCTTGCTGGTCGACGGGCAGTTCGTCGAAGTGGATTCGTTCGAGCGCCTCGAACGATTCAAGGAACACACCATCGACGTCATTGTCGGCGAAGTGACGCCGAAGACCTCACCGGAGGACGTGCTCGAATTTGTCGAAACCGCGCTTCGTCTCGGCAAACGCACGCTGCGTTTCCTCGATCCTGACAACCGCATTCAGGTGGCGAATACCGAAATGAGCGATCCCGACACCGGTCGCTCCTTCGAAGAGCTCGATCCGCGTCTCTTTTCCTACAATTCCCCCCACGGCTGGTGTCCCCTCTGCCGGGGTTACGGCACTGTCGAGAAACGGGTGGTCCGTTCCGACGAGCGCGACGCCGAATCACAGCTCGACGCGGAGCTGCGCGAAGAGTATCGACGCTCGCGCGCCAAGGATGAAAGCGACACCGAAGTTTGTCCTGAGTGCAACGGCGCCCGCCTCAACGAAGTCGCGCGATTCGTTCGACTCGAACAGGGCAAGAAGCAGATCGCCATTCACGAGATTGCCGCGCTCTCGGTCAGCGAAGCGAAGCAACTCATCAGCGGATTCAAATTCGACAAGCAGGCCGCGCTCATCACTCGCGATATCATTCCCGAGATTACCCAGCGCCTGCATTTCATGGAAGAAGTCGGTCTGGGCTACCTTCAACTCGACCGTTCCGCCACCACGCTCAGTGGCGGGGAAAGCCAGCGCATTCGCCTCGCTGCTCAGTTGGGGTCCAACCTGCGCGGTGTGCTTTACGTGCTCGACGAGCCTACCATCGGACTGCACCCGCGGGACAACGCCAACCTGCTCGACACTCTCAGCGCGCTCAAGGACAAGGGCAATTCCTTGGTCGTGGTGGAACACGACGAGGAAACGATCCGGCGCTCCGATCACCTCATCGACCTTGGCCCGGGAGCCGGCCAGTTCGGCGGTGAAGTCGTCTGGGAAGGACCACCGAAACAACTCTTCAACGGCAAGAAGAACGGCAGCCAGTCCCCTACTCTCGAGGCTTTCACCAACCCGCTCATCCACCCCATGAAAGGGGGCCGCCGCAAGCTCCCTGCGAAGAACCGCAAAGCGGGCTGGATTCGAATCAAAGGCGCCAGCACCAACAATCTAAAGAACATCGATGTTCGCATTCCGGTAGGACGGCTCACAGTCATCGCCGGCATCTCGGGATCCGGGAAATCCAGCTTCATGCGCGGCGTGCTGAAGCCTGCGGTCGATTCGGCGCTGAAAAAGCCAACCCGCAAAACCGCCAAGAAGAAAGCCGCGCCAAAGAAAAGGGCAACCGTGAAGAAGACCTGGAAAGAGATCGAAGGTGTCGATCAGCTCGAAGCGGTCTACGAAGTCGACCAGTCCCCCATCGGAAAGACCTCGCGCTCAACGCCGGCGACCTACGTCAAAGTCTTCGACGAGATCCGGAAACTCTTCGCCCAGCTGCCTGACGCCCGCGCCCGCGGCTATACTGCCTCGCGCTTCTCCTTCAACACCGAAGGCGGCCGCTGCGAATCCTGTAAGGGCAACGGCCAGATCAAGCTGGAGATGACCTTCCTTCCCACAACCTACGTCATTTGCGAGGAATGTCAGGGGCGGCGGTTCAACAGCCCCACCCTCGAGATCGAATACAACGGCAAATCGATCGGAGACATCATGGATCTTTCAATCGAGGAAGCGGCAGACTTTTTCCAAGGGCACCCCAAGATCTCCCGCACCCTTAATTTGATGAGAGACACCGGGCTCGGTTACCTCCGCCTCGGCCAACCCAGTCCCTCCGTTTCGGGCGGGGAAGCTCAGCGCATCAAACTCGTCACTGAGCTAACCCGCGGCATGGGTCGCTCCGCCAATGCCAGGCTGCGCCAGAACCGCCAGCCGAAGTCGAACCTTTACCTCATCGAGGAACCCAGTATCGGCCTGCATACCACCGACGTAAGGCGCCTGCTCGAGGTCATCCACCGTCTCGTCGATGACGGACATACCGTCGTTGTCATTGAGCACAGTCTCGAGATCATGGCCGAAGCCGACCACCTCATCGAAATTGGTCCTGAAGCCGGAGCGGACGGAGGCACCGTCGTGGCTGCGGGAACTCCAGAGGAAGTGATTCAAGTCAAAGAGAGCCGAACGGCACCTTTTTTGAGACGTCAGTTAGGGTCCGGAGGATAAAGCCGAAAGTGATTGCGAGGCAGGTTCTTCAGGCCACCTCAACACACTCGCCTCGTCCTGCCAGATCCATCCTCTCAGAGCAAGTTTGAGGACAGGAGAATTTCAATTCCCTTCGATCGTCCGGAGAGAAAATCCTAAAATCTCATGCGCCAGCTTTATAAAGACATCCTCATATTCGATGACGTCTCTGAACCCTTTACAGAAACCGCACAGCCGGGCCATCCGCCCTTGCGCGCTTCAACACCAGGTAGCCACGCAAACGCTCCACCATATAGAACCCAACAGTAACGGTCGAGATACCGGTCATCCACCGCACCTCCCACCGCTTCTGCCGCCATCATTGCCTCCTCTGCGACAGAATATTCGCACTGTTGCGTCCTTACAAAGTGGAACGCGAAACAAAAGAGCCCCACACCGTAACGGCGTGGAGCTCTCTCAAATCGATGTTTCTTCAGGAACCGATCACTCGGTCGCGTCTTCGACTTTCTTGGCAGCGTCGTTGACAACTTTCTTAACTTTGTCGGTCGCAGCATCAGTTGCTTCCTTTGCCTTTTCGGTCGCGGCATCGGTCGCTTCCTTAGCCTTTTCGGTCACGGCATCGGTTGCTTCCTTAGCCTTTTCCTTGGCCTCGCCAGCAGCTTTCTCGGCGTCCTTTTTCATGTCTTCAGCTACATCTCCTGCGGCTTTGACGGCATCATCAGCAGCCTCTTCTACCTTTTTCATGGCCTCTCCCGCCGCCTCTTCCGTTTTTTCCAAGGCGTCAGAAGCATCTTCTTTCATCCCTTCAACGGTCTTTTCACACCCGACCAGAAACAGGCCGGTGCATAACGCGAGCAAAAGCATCAGTTTTTCAGTTTTTACAGTCATTTTTGTATGGGTTCAGAGTTCTTTGAGTTCACATAAACGCGAACACTGCATCATAACAGAAGGGGGGGGCAAAAATCAACGTATCCGAAGTGTTTTCTCTTCCTCGCAAAGCGAAAGAGACGCGACATTTCCGTTATCACTCTGAGCGACCTTGTGCTAATGTCCCGCCCAATTTTTTACACGACAGGTATATGAGCAAAAGTCTCTTCGAAAAAGTATGGGAAGCCCACTCAGTCAAGGAGTTGTCCAACGGACAAACTCAGCTTCTCATCGGTACTCACCTCATCCACGAGGTCACCAGCCCGCAGGCATTCGGAATGCTTCGCGATCTGGGTCTCCAGGTGAAGTATCCCAACCGCACTTTTGCGACGGTCGATCACATCGTCCCTACCAAAAGCCAGGTTGAGCCTTTCGAAGACAACCTCGCTCAGGACATGATCCAGGCGCTTCGCGACAACTGCGAAGAGTTCGGAGTGACATTCTTTGACATCGGCAGCGGCGGCCAGGGTATCGTCCACGTGGTGGGCCCCGAACAGGGCATCACTCAACCCGGTTCCACCATCGCCTGTGGTGACTCCCACACCGCGACTCACGGGGCTTTCGGTGCGATCGCTTTCGGTATCGGCACGACCCAGATCCGCGACGTCCTGGCGACCCAGACCATGGCCATGACCAAGCTCAAGGTCCGCCGCATCAACGTGGACGGCGAGCTTCCTCCCGGCGTTTACGCCAAGGACGTGGCGCTCCACATCATCAAGTTGCTCGGTGCCAAGGGCGGTATTGGCTACGCCTACGAATACGGCGGCAGCGTCTTCGACAACTTCTCCATGGAAGAGCGCATGACGGTCTGCAACATGTCCATCGAGGGCGGCGCCCGTTGCGGTTACGTCAATCCCGACGAGAAGACCTTCGAATATCTCAAGGACCGCAACTACTCGCCGAAAGGCGGCGACTGGGACGCCGCCGTCGAGGAATGGACTGCCATCGCCTCTGATCCTGACTGCGCTTACGACGACGTCGTAAACATCAAGGCCGAGGACATCGCTCCCTCCGTCACCTGGGGCATCTCTCCCGACCACGGTATCTTCGTGAACGAGAACATCCCCTCCGCCGCTGATGTGGACGACGAGGAAGAGAAGGCCTCCATCGAGGAAGCCCTCGAGTACATGAAGTTCGAAGGCGGATCTCCGATCGCCGGCACCCCGGTTGATGTCTGCTTTATCGGCAGCTGCACCAATGGTCGTCTTTCCGATTTCCGCGAGGCCGCCAAATTCCTCAAGGGCCACAAGGTCGCCGAGAGCGTTCAGGCAATTGCCGTTCCCGGATCCGAAATCGTGGATCACCTCTGCCGCCAGGAAGGGCTTCACACCATTTTTGAAGAAGCAGGCTTTGAATGGCGCGGCGCCGGCTGCTCCATGTGCCTTGCCATGAACCCGGACAAACTGGTCGGCGACCAGCTTTGCGCCAGCTCCAGCAACCGAAACTTCAAGGGGCGCCAGGGAAGCCCGACCGGACGAACCATCCTCATGTCACCTGTGATGGTGGCCGCTGCCGCCGTGAAAGGCGCGGTCGCGGACGCCCGCGAGGTGTTCCAGGTTGGCGAGACCGCTGCCGCCTGATCACCGTGAAAAGTGCCAGAGAACTGCGGCAATCATGGACAAGCTACCGTTGCTGCCTTCCGGCCCTGGCGGGGTTTACCTGCCATGACTCCACAGCCTCTGACGGCGCGAATATACACGGCTCGACAGAAATGCGAGCAATGAAAACAATTCCGGCACTCGAAACGTAATCACCATCCACATGAGCACGGTAACCACGGAAGCCCAGCCCGACGCCAGCGGACATTTCGGAACCTTCGGAGGCAGCTTTGTCCCCGAAACCCTCGTCGCAGCCCTCGACGAATTGACCGCTGAATACCACAAAGCCAAGGCCGACCCGGAGTTCCAGGCCGAGCTGAAACAACTGCTCGCTGAATTCTGCGGCCGAGAAACGCCACTCTACCTAGCCGAGCGCTGGACGGAGAAACTTGGTGGCGCCAAGATTTACCTCAAGCGTGAGGACCTGCTTCATACCGGAGCCCACAAGATCAACAACGCGCTGGGTCAGATCCTCCTCGCCAAGCGACTTGGCAAGAAACGCATTATCGCTGAAACCGGGGCCGGTCAGCACGGCGTCGCCACCGCGACGGTAGCGGCCCGTTTCGGGCTCGAATGTGTCGTTTACATGGGCGCCATTGACATGGAGCGTCAGCACCTCAATGTCGTCCGCATGAGACTGCTCGGATCTGATGTCTGCGGAGTTGAAGCTGGCCAGAAGACCTTGAAGGAAGCCGTTAACGAAGCGCTTCGCGACTGGGTCACCAACGTGCGCGACACTCATTACATTCTTGGCAGTGCCCTGGGCCCGCATCCCTACCCCATGATGGTGCGCGACTTTCATCGCGTCATCGGAGTCGAAGCCCGTGCCCAGATCATGGAACGCGAAGAGCGTCTTCCCGATCTGCTTATCGCCTGCGTCGGTGGCGGTTCCAACGCCATCGGGCTGTTCCATCCTTTTCTCGATGACGAAAATGTGAAGATGGTCGGTGTCGAAGCCGGTGGTCACGGCATCAAACAGGGCGAACACGCCGCTCGTTTCCAGGGAGGCAAACTCGGCGTGCTTCAAGGCACCAAAACGTGGTTACTCGCCGACGACGACGGCCAGATCGAGCTGACTCATTCCGTCTCAGCAGGACTCGACTACGCTGCTGTCGGACCGGAACACGCTTTCCTGCAGGACGCCGGGCGCGTCGAATACACCTACGCCACGGATGACGAGGCGCTGGATGCTTTTCAGGAATTGGCGGCCGTCGAGGGAATCATCCCGGCGCTCGAAACCTCTCACGCTCTGGCCTACGTGAAGAAGATTGCCCCGACGATGGACAAGGATAAGATCATCGTCGTCAACCTCTCCGGTCGCGGTGACAAGGACGTCGAGCAGGCTTCCAAGTACCTGCTTCCCGAGGAAGACTAGTTTACAGATTCACACTTGGGCGGGGCGTCCCGACCCTCCGGAATCCGACAAACATCCAAAGATCGTCGTGCACCCCTTGTGTCCATGGCCCTTTGCCTAAGGCCCTCTTCCCCTACTCCGGCACCTCACCCGAAATCACGCCGCCCGTGGCGTCGGGTTTCACCGTGGTCGGTGTCTCGCCCTTCGGCTTCGTCGCTCCACCCTGGGTGGATACGATAAGGCGCTTCGAACCGTAGATATCGTCGACGAGGGTCTCCACCATGAGGCGTAGATCCTCGACTTCGTTTTCACTCAGCACCTCCTGCTCCGGCAGGTCGATCTTTTCCTGGATCTCCTTGAGGTTGGTGCGGATGTCTTTGACCGTTTCGTTGCCTTGGATGCGAGGTTCCATCGTCTCAAGGTTGGCGATGAAATACTCAACGACTTCCGGCCGGGCCAGGATAGAGGCCTTCTCCGGATTGTAGGGATTGAGTGACGCGCTGCAGCCGATCTCGAAGGCGCGCAGCCATCCGGCGAGACTGATCAAGTTAGCCGCATCCACATCACGAATCAGGACCATTTCTTTCTCCACATCCTTCTGGGTGCGGGCGAGTTCGAGCTTGAGCTCCTCCCAGTCACTGCCGGCTGCTTTCTGGAGCAGACTGTTCATGTGGCTGGAGATACGAGTCCCCGACCCGAGCCCCTTGGCATGAGTCAACAAGGTGCGCCCCACCGGCTCGAGATCGTAGAGCTGCTCGGACTCAACCGCAAAGAAACCGTCAGCGAGAAGGAACCCCACACTGAGAGCCAACTCCGTGCGATCCTGGGGAACCTCCTCCGGCCACTGGCGCTTGAGCTCGTCGTAGGGCAGAGGGCGCAGCGTTTGCAGGTCCTCAAAGATCTTTCGAATCGACGGGGTCGTGAACTGGTTGACTCCGAACTCTTCGCGAACGTGCTCGTCCTCCAGCAATTCGTCCGGAATTTCCTGGGCGATAAGGCTGCCGCAAATTCCGAAAAGCCCGACGAGGCTGCAGGTGATCCACAATTTCAAAAAGCGAGACATAGGGCGGCAGGGGCAATACTCCTCTATAGGAACGGTCCAAATTTAATTCCGGCAGTAAAGAATGCTAGAAATTTGTCTTTTAGTTAAGTTTGCTTTATAATCTGTATAGGCAGATTTCCTGTCGACCACTCTCCTCAACTTTCATCCAAACTCTCGGGAATTAGCTAAGAGGCATTCTAATAGAATCGCCTGCCTTTCGTTATACCTGCTAAAACCGAATGAGAGTGAAAACGCAAATCCAAATTGCCGCCAGCATCATGTTTGGCGTGACTGCTTTGTTTTCAACTAGTTGCTCCACCAAGCCAACCGCACAGAGGGACACCTCCAGCGTCCTCCAGATATCGGTTCCAGCCCAGAAGCTGGTTCTCTACAAGGAAGGAAAAGTGGTCAAGACCTACCCCGTTTCGACCTCAAAGTTCGGTTTGGGCAATGAAAAGGGTAGCTACCGCACCCCTCTCGGCCGCATGGAAGTCGCCGAAAAGATCGGTGGAGGAAAACCGGCCGGCGCTGTTTTTAAGAGCCGCAAATGGACCGGGGAAGTCATTAAGCCCGATTCACCCGGCCGTGACCCCATCGTTTCCCGCATCCTCTGGCTCCGGGGAACCGAGAGAAAGAACGACAACACCTACTCCCGCTACATTTACATCCACGGCACCGCTGCCGAAAAAGACATTGGCAAACCGGTCAGCTACGGCTGTGTCCGCATGAAATCGAGGGACGTCATCGATCTCTATCGCAAGGTGGGCGAGGGCGCGACGGTCTACATCACGAAGAAAGATCTCAACAAAGAGGTTCCTGAGCCTCAAATCGGTAATTCAGGCCCTGACGGCCTCGAGATGGAGGCCCTTCCCCTGGAATCGAGCCCCCGTGAGCTTCCCGGAACCCCGGCAGTGGTCCGAACAGCCTCCAAACCAGCAGCATCAGCACCGGCTCCAGCCCCCGCTCCTGCTGTCCATGCCGCTTCCAGCGCACCGGCTCCTCCCGTGGCGCCAACGGCTCCAACTGCAGAATTGAACCAGCCAGCAGCCCATTTCCAGCCCGGAGCACCCGCCCGAATCGGCACTCACAAACCCGAATGCGAAGATCCGGACGCCGTTCCCATCCGCATTAATCCTGCCGAAGCGATGGGAGCCCCAATGAAACGGGACTTCCGCCCGTTCCGCATGAGTTCGAACTGATTCGGTTTCTCCCTTGACGTGGCGGTGGAATCGCGTATGTTCCGCGCCCTCAAACACGATTTTGAGCGAAACACTCTAGAAAAATGGCTAATTCCAGATCAGCACTCAAGCGCGTCCGCCAGACCAAAGTCCGGACCGCTCGCAACCGTAACCTCAAGTCCCGCCTGAAGGACGCCCGCAAGGTCGCTCTCACTGCTGTTGAGGCTGGAGACAAGGCTGCTGCCGCGACTGCCTACAACGCTTTCGCTTCTGCTGCTGACAAGGCTGCCAAAGGCGGTGCGTTGCACAAAAACACTGCCAGCCGTCTCAAGGGACGCGTCGCTGCTAAAGTGGCCAGCATTTCCTAAGCGTCGGCCAAGACCTTCAACCGGTCATCCAACCTGTCAGGTCATTGACCTGACCCTTTTTGGAAAAAGCGAACCCCGTCGGATGACGGGGTTTTTTGTTGCCCGGAGCCGTTCCCACGATGCCTGATCAAGCGGATCCGGTCGAGGTGGCACTCGACCCTCCACGGACCAGGACAAGATGGAGGGTCACGCTCCCGCGTGACCGCCAATGGACCGAAAGCCTACTTCGTAAAGGTGGTTCCCTGATCTTCGTGCTCGAGAACACACTTCCAGGTGCGCTGAACACCATTGGAGTAGCGGTCGCGGTAAGTTGCTACCCGAACGCGATAGGCAACCTTGTTGCCGCAGGGAAGGCAGTCGTAGCGGGTTTCCCACTCAGTACTGATGCGGCGGGAGCTGATGCGGAAGGTGCCCTTGGGAGGCTCAAAGTCTCCGGTGCTCTCGCACTTGTTCCGGCCACAGCCAAAGATCAGGGCCTGTGCCGAAGTTGCGGTAAACTGAAGGGAAACAGCAGCGATCAGGATAGCAAAGAGTGGTTTCATCACGGTTCTCTTGAGGGAATGACTAGGAAATATCGAAATCGGGTCGGCGAATCAATCATTAATCGCGATTCGAAAGCGATCAGTTGTGCACCCGGATCAGCTCGACTTCGAAAATAAGCGTCTCGTTCGGACCAATCTTGGGAGGCGACCCGGCAGATCCGTAGCCGAGGTGAGGCGGAATCGTGAAACGGAACTTCGAACCTTCCTGCATCAGGGGAATGCCCTCCTGCCAACCGGCGATCACCTGTTGCAGGGAGAACGTAGCCGGCTGACCTCGTTGCACACTGCTGTCGAAAACGGATCCGTTAGTCAGCTTGCCAGTATAGTGCACCGTGACCGTCGAATAACGATTCGGCCTCATCCCGGTTCCGGGACGCAGCATTTCATACTGAAGACCGGAAGCGGTGCGCTGGCGCCCAACCGGCGTCGTTGAAGCTTCACCTCCGGCAGCCCCATCGGGTGCCTTCACCGTGGCGGACTCGATTTCGTTGGACTGACATCCGATAGAGAAAACAGCAATCGAAGTCAGGGTCAGCAATACGAGCGGCAATGATTTCATCATAGGTAAAGCAAGGTGCCTCAGGTTTGAAACTTTCGAAAGGCGAAAATCCCCGGACCTATTCAGCGCTACCGGAATCGAATCGATGCTCTTTCTTCAGCAACCGTCCCCAGTGCTTGTTGTAGGGATGAACCCAGGGAGTGGGAGCACCGTTTTGATCGACCACGGTTCCACCGTCATTGACCCAGCGAAAGATGCCCCCTCTCAAGCTGGCCACATCGGGGACATCACTACCTGTCAAAGCATCGGCCAGCTTCGCCGACCGGTAACCCAGTGCTCCGTAGATCACGAGGAGATCGACAGGTTCCTGACGCTCCTCCAGGTAGGCTAACAGCTCGTCTTTATCGGTGAGGTGAACCGCCCCCTCGAGGTGACTCACTTCGAATTCCTCGAGGGTGCGGGCATCAACGAGAAGGACAGCCTGACCACCACTTCGGTGCAACCCCACTTCAGCAGGGCGAATGGCGTCAACGGCTGGATATTCGCTGACCACATCCGCCTCAGCATTCTCAAGCGTTTGCAGTACCTTAATGCGATCATAGCCGCACTGGCCAAGTCCAAGAAGAAGGAAGGCCACCACAAACAATCCTCCCAGGATGAGTGCCCCTTTTGAACTCATGCCACGGGTTACGCCTCAGAGTCTTTCGGAGTCGCCTTCTCCTCTTTCGGCGCGCGGAAGGCGGAGATGATCAAGAGACCAGCCGCAATGCAAATACAGGAGTCGGCCACGTTAAAGGAAGGAAAGTGACCGCCTGACGAAGGCACCAGTTTGTCATAGAACGGAGGTAGAAAATCGAGAAAGTCGACCACATATCCCCTGCCCGGCAAAGCCCGGTCGGTCAGATTGCCAATAATCCCACTGAGCAACAATGCCGCAGCAACTTTGCTGACTTTGTCAGGAAACATACCGCGGCGAAACAGGATCACGATCCCGCTGATGGCAACGATACCAATCGTTCCGAAGATCCAGTTGGAGTAGGGATTGCCGTTCAGCAACCCAAAGGCCATGCCGGTGTTGTGCACGCGGACGATGTTGAAGAAACCAGGAATCACCTCAATCACCCGCGGCATTTCCGGCGGAACCGGAAACGTCATCACGATCCAGAGCTTGGACAACTGGTCGAGAATAAAGAGCGGGAGGCTCAGGTAGAAAAACAGCTTCATCGAACTGATCTGGTCAGGCCTGACATCACGGAGTCACAACGTCCGCAAAGACCGGAACCCGCAACCAGGGGCATCGAGCGACGACAGCGAGGGCACTCCTCTTCAGTTGTCTCTACAACCGTCGCACCGGCCTCAGCGGCATCCTCTACGGTATAGGAGGAGACCATGAGAAACTCGAGAGCCTCGTCGGCGAATTTTTCGAGCACATTGCGCGCCGGATCTTCAGCCGGAAGCTGAAAAGTGACCGCAGCACGCTCGCGCTTCTTGAACTGGTCGCCCTTGATCGCTGCATCGATGGCCACCTGCGCCAAATCGCGGAGACGGCTCAGTTGCTCAATGGCATCGCCGGCTTCGTTGTGAGCGAACTTCGGATCGGGCTCGGGGAAGAGCTCAAGGTGAACGGACGTTTCGTTACCGGCATACTCCCAGGCTTCGTCAGCGGTGTAGGCGAGAATCGGGGCAATCAGCTTCACCAGGGAATTGAAAACACGATGCATCGCCGTCTGCGTGGCGCGGCGACGCACAGAGTTCTCGTCGTCGCAATACATCCGGTCCTTGGTGATGTCGACGTAGAACGCACTGAGATCGGACGCACAGAACTGGTTCAGCGTGTTGAAGACCTTGCGGAACTCAAAGGCTTCGTAGGCTTCTTCGCATTCGCGCTCCACATCGTGAAGGCGCTCCAGGATCCACCAGTCGATCAGCGGCAGCTGATCGCTGCTGACAGCATCTTTGTCAGGGTCAAAACCGTTCAGGTTAGCGAGCAGGATTCGAAGGATGTTGCGGAAACGGCGATAGGGTTCAGCGGTTTGCTTGAAGATATCCTCACTGAAAGGCACCTCGTTCTGCCAGTCGACCGAGCCGGCCCAGAGCCGGACGATGTCAGCACCGAACTTGTTGTAGAAGTGAGCCGCATTCATCGGCTTGCCGCCGCTTTCGTCGGACTTAGAAACCTTGAGGTTCTTGACCGGTTCCATACCCTGCGCGCGCCGCTTCTCGTTTTCCTCCTTGGTGGCACGGCGGACCACAAAGCCGTGAGTCATGACTGACTTGTAGGGCGCGGCGTCGCGGACGGCCGTGCTCAGCATCAACGAACTCTGGAACCACCCGCGGTGCTGGTCAGTTGCCTCGAGGTAAAGGTCAGCCGGGCAGCTCAATTCAGGATGACGATCCATCACCGCAACATGACTGGAACCGGAATCGATCCAGACATCGAGCGTGTCGGTGCAGCGGCGGGTGCCTTCGGGGAGGCCTAGCTTTTCAGCCCACCAGGCATCATCATGCTGGAACCAAAGGTTGGTGCCACCTTCCTCGGTGATATCAGCGACTTTGCGGGCCAGCTCCGCATCAATGTTAGGCCATTCTTCACCGGGGAGATAGAACACCGGAAGCGGCACACCCCAGGTGCGCTGACGGGAGATACACCAGTCAGGACGGGATTCCACCGTGCCGTAGATGCGGTTGCGGCCCCAGTGAGGAAGCCACTCCACCTTGTCGATCTCGTCGAGCGCCGTCTTACGAAGCTCGTCGATGCGGATGAAAAACTGGGGAACCGAGCGGAAGATGATCGGCGTCTTGGAACGCCAGCAATGCGGGTAGCTGTGCTTGTATTTTTCTTTTCCGATGAGAGCGCCCTTTTCGGCGAGCAGCTTGATGATCGGAACATTGGATTCGAGCACGTGTTCCCCAACCAGGAAATCGACTCCGACTTCGTCAGTAAATTTACCTTCATCATCGACCGGTGAAAGCAGGCCGAGATTGTTCTGTTGTCCGGCAAGGTAGTCATCCGCACCGTGACCGGGAGCAATGTGCACGGCACCGGTTCCAGATTCTGTGGTCACGAATTCCGCCAGGATTAGGCGCGAAGTCCGCTCGAGGAACGGGTGCTGCGCTTCGGCTCCCTCGAGGGCTTCACCTTTGATTTCGGTCAGTTCCCCGGAAGGAGCAAAGCCGGTCTTTTCTTCAAACGTTTCGAGCAGCTCCTTCACGACCACGAAAGTCTCAGTCACTTCGCGCTCAGCGTGAGTGAATTCACCCACCAGGTAAGTGAAACGCGGATGCACCGCGATCCCCAGGTTGGCAGGCAGTGTCCACGGAGTGGTCGTCCAGATCACCATGGAGGCCTTTCCGGCCAGCTCGCCGGTCGTAAGCGGGAACTTCACAAAGATGGCGAGGTCCTTCACGTCCTCGTATTCCACCTCGGCTTCCGCAAGAGCGGTCTGGGCGCCATAGCTCCACTGCACCGGCTTTTTGCTTTGATAGACCAGTCCCCGGTCGATCAGTTGAGCAAAAACGCGGATGATGTCGGCCTCGTATTCAGGGGCCAGGGTCAGGTAAGGATTGTCCCAATCGCCAAGGACACCAAGGCGGCGGAACGAAGCACGCTGCGTGTCGATCCATTCGCGGGCAAACGCCTCGGAACGAGTCCGGATTTCGGCCGGCTCAAGTCCCTTGGATTCTTTGACGACTTTGAATTCGATCGGCAGTCCGTGGCAGTCCCATCCGGGAACATAGGGGCATTCGTAGCCGGCCATGGACTTGCTCTTGAGCACGAGATCCTTGAGAACTTTGTTCAAGGCAGTTCCCATATGCACATCGCCGTTTGCGAACGGAGGCCCATCATGCAGGATGAAACGATCCGAGTCGGCTTCCTTCCGCTTCGCAATGATCTGCTCGTAGAGCTTGCTGTTTTCCCACTTTTCGAGGCGGGCAGGCTCGCGCTTCACCAAATCTCCACGCATCGGAAATTCGGTTTCGGGCAGATTCAGCGTGGCTTTATAGCCGGTAGAACCGTCTTGAGAACTCATAGTTATTCAGGGTCAAAAGGGCGCCGAAAGTAGCACCCACAGGGCCGGTGGTCAAAGGGGAAGGCAGATGGAGAAACGCCTCTCTCTCCCTCGCCGGAGATGTCACGATTCCGGCAGCACCGTGCGACGCTTCGCAATGAAGGCGTAGACGAGGAACGCGGCACCGACAACGATCATGAAGATGGAGTAGAACTGCCCCTTCGACATGGAGCCAATCAGCGCCGAATCGGGCTCCCGGTAATTCTCCACCACGATCCGGCCGATGCCGTAGACGATGAAGAAAATGCCCGAAAGAACCCCGTGATAGAGATCCCGCCACTTCAGGCGGATAAACATCAGGAGAACAAAGATTCCCAGCCCCTCCACCAAGGCCTGATAGATCTGGGAGGGATGACGCACCGTGAGATACTCACCGAGGATGACTCGAAAGTCCGGATTCTCACGTGAGGTGCTGATGAGCAGATCCGCCGCCATCGCATGTGGGTACCTTCCTGCCGCCTGTGCCTGGGTGATGACTGTCTCAAGCTGGCTGGAAAGATTCGGCAGCAGCTCTCCGGCTTTCGCCGCGATCTCCCGAAACTGCTCAACCGAGAACATGAGGTAACGACCGTCGGGCGATTCGACCACATGATTTAACTCCTCGGGGAATCTCATTCCGATCGAGGCATCAGTCTTCCTCCCGTAGAGCTCGCCATTGATGAAGTTGGCAAGGCGGCCAAAAAAGACCCCGGCAGGCGCTACCGTGACCAGGTTATCGCCGAGACCGAGAAATGATTTCCCGGTGAACTTCGCATAGCCCCACACCGCGAGGATGAGCCCGACGAAGGCACCGTGACTCGACATGCCGCCGCCGAGAAAATTGAAGAAGATTGCCGGGTTTCTCGAGAAGGCGTCCCAGTTGTAGAACAACATGAAACCGAGACGCCCACCCAGCATCACCCCGACAACGGCGACCACTGTAATGAAGTCGGCCACCTGATCCTTCTTCAGTTCGCTGATCTTGAGCTTCACGAACCAGCTGATCAGAAAGTAGGCGATCAGGAAGCCGGCCACATAGGCGAGGCCATACCACCGAATGCCGAAGCTCTCCGTGAAATGGATCGCAATCGGATCAAGGTGATGTATCCAGGTCGCCAGTGGATAGGTCATAGACAAGGCAGCGACCTAACCAACGCTCCGGAGCCGCGAAATCAAGCTCCGATAGTTTCGTGTTGAAACCGGATACAATCCGGAAGCTCGACCAACCCCGGCCTAGCCACGCTCCGACATCGGAGGGACCGGCTGGTCCTCAGTTGGCCCAGTGTACCAGGTCAGCGGACGGTAGAGGCGGTTGTCCTCGAGCTGCTCGAGAACCTGAGCGGTCCAACCGGCAGCGCGTGAGATGGCGAAAATCGGTGTGAAGAGATCCGTCGGAATACCGAGTGAGTAGTAAACCGTCGCTGAGTAGAAATCGACGTTGGCGTTGAGGCCCTTGCGCTCGCGCATCATTTCAGCAATGCGCTCAGACATGTCGATCCACTTGGTCTCGCCCAGCTCTTCGGTAAGCTTGATCGCCATCTTGCGAAGGTGCGGCGCACGCGGGTCGAGCACGCGATAGACGCGGTGACCGATACCCATGATCTTCTTCTTGTTAGCCAGGCAATCCTCGACGTAGGCATCAACCTTATCGAGCGATCCGATTTCCTGGAGCATGTGGATCACACCCTCATTGGCACCACCGTGGAGAGGTCCCTTGAGGGTGCCGATCGCGGAAGTGATCGCGGAATACATGTCCGACAGCGTCGCGATGGTGACGCGCGCACTGAAAGTGGAAGCATTCATGCCGTGGTCGGCATGAATGATGTAGGCAACATCCAGCGTGCGGGCGGCCTCGGGGCTCGGCTCTTCGCCATTGATGAGGTAAAGAAAGTGAGCCGCCTCGGAGAGATCTTCGCGAACCGGAGGGAGGTCAAGCCCCTGGCGAGCGCGATGAAAATAGGCGACAATCAGCGGCATCTGCGCACAAATGGCAATGGCGCGCTGTTCGTTGAGCTCGTAGTCCTGATCACCCCCACGCTGATCATACATGCCAAGCATGCTGACACCGGTGCGAACCACTTCCATGGGCTGGGCATCCTTGGGAGCCGCCATGATAAAATCGATCACGCCCTGGGGAAGGTGGCGCTCAGCGCGAAGAGTCTTGGTAAACTCGTCGAGTTCCGCCTCGGTCGGGAACTTGCGACGGTGAAGAAGAAACATGACCTCCTCGAAGGTGCAGTTGTCGACGAGGTCATCGATGTTGTAACCGAGATAGCGAAGAATCCCTTCCTGTCCCTGAACATCACTCAGGCAAGATTCATTGGCGATGACTCCCGCGAGTCCTTTGGCGTATTCCGGTTTCTCCGACATGACTTACTTACTTTATGAAATTACGATCGATCTGATCAATTTGAGGGGGGGATTATTGACGTAGCGGGCGGATCAGCTCATAGCACGTACGAGGGCCTGACCCATGTCAGACGGGTTCTGCGCGACTTCGATGCCAGCTTCCTGCATCGCAGCGATCTTGGCCTCGGCAGTGCCTTTACCACCGGAAACAATGGCTCCGGCGTGACCCATGCGGCGTCCGGGAGGCGCCGTTGCACCGGCGATGAAACCGGCAATCGGCTTGTCGCAGTTCTCCTTGGCCCAGGCCGCAGCTTCTTCCTCGGCTGTACCACCGATTTCACCAATCATGATGATGGCTTCGGTTTCGGGATCGTCGTTGAACATCTTGAGAACGTCGAGGTGGGAAGTGCCGTTGATGGGGTCACCGCCGATGCCGACGCAAGTGCTCTGGCCGAGGCCGAGACTGGTGAGTTGATAAACTGCTTCGTAGGTGAGCGTTCCGCTTCGGGAAACCACACCGACTTTGCCGCGCTTGTGAATGTAACCGGGAGCAATACCAATACGGCAGCCACCCTGGGAATTTTCGCCGGTTCCGGGGGTCACGATGCCGGGACAGTTCGGACCAATGAGGCGGGCTCCGGAATCTTTCATCGCCGCGCGGACTTTCATCATGTCCATGACCGGGATTCCCTCGGTAATGGCAACGACGAGATCCACTCCGGCATCGACCGCTTCGAGGATCGCGTCACCGGCGAACGGAGGAGGCACAAAGATCGCACTGACCGTGGCACCGGTTTCTGCAACCGCGTCTCCGACCGTGTCGAAGATCGGAACGGTGTCGGCAAATTTCTGACCGCCCTTACCGGGAGTCACTCCGGCAACAAGCTGAGTTCCGTAATCGAGGCTGAGCTGCGCGTGGCGGCCGCCAAAAGAACCGGTAATACCCTGGATCAGGATCTTGGTGTTTTCGTCAACGAGAATGGCCATGGGAAATAGCGTTTAAATGTTCCTGATTAAGCGATAGCGGCGACTGCCTTTTGAGCGGCGTCGGCCAGGGTGTCAGCTGAAATGAGATCGACGTCAGATCCGGCGAGCGTTTCTTTGCCGGCTTCGACGTTATTGCCTTCGAGGCGAACCACGAGCGGAATATTGAGATCCACCTCACCGCATGCAGCAACGATGCCCTTGGCGATCACGTCGCAGTCCATGATGCCACCGAAGATGTTTACGAGGATGGCTTTCACATTCGGATCACCAAGGATAATCTTGAAGGCGTTGCGCACCTGCTCCTGAGTGGCACCACCACCCACATCGAGGAAGTTAGCCGGCTCACCACCGCTGTGCTTGATGATGTCCATCGTCGCCATAGCAAGTCCGGCTCCATTCACGAGGCAGGCGATGTTGCCGTCGAGACCGATGTAGTTGAGGTCATACTTGGCCGCTTCGACTTCGCGAGGATCTTCCTCGGTCGGATCGTGAAGCTCAGCGATCTCGGGATGGCGGTAAAGCGCGTTGTCGTCAAAGTCGAACTTGGCATCAAGTGCGAGGACATCGCCATCAGGCGTCGTCACCAGCGGATTGACCTCGACCATGGAACAGTCGCAGGACATGAAAAGCTTGAAGAGCCCCTTGAGCAATTTTCCGAACTGCTTGGCAGTGTCACCGTAAAGACCCAGCTTGGAAGCAAGATTGCGAATCTCGTAGGGCTGAATGCCGAGGAGCGGGTGAATGACTTCCTTGTGAATCTTCTCGGGAGTTTCTTCAGCGACCTCCTCGATGTTCACACCACCCTCGGTGCTGGCCACGATCACCGGGGAGCGGCTTTCGCGATCCATGAGGATGGAGAGGTAATACTCTTTCTCGATGTCGACCGCATCGGCGACCATGATCTTGCTGACAAGCTTGCCCTCTTCACCGGTCTGGTGAGTGACGAGCGTCTGGCTGATCATCTTCTCAGCGATGTCTGCAGCTTCATCAGCAGTGTTAACGAGATGAACGCCTCCCTGGAAGCCGTTCTTGAAAGTTCCTTTGCCGCGACCGCCGGCGTGAACCTGCGCTTTGACAACAATGTTAGAGCCAAGACTGGCAGCCACTTCCTTAGCTGCTTCCGGGGTGTCGGCGACCTGGCCTTTGGGGGTGGCAACCCCGAATTTTTCGAACAATTCCTTGGCCTGATACTCGTGGATATTCATGGGAAAAAATAGCGGCTCTAAAGTGAGGGCGGCAACTTACGGTGAGCCCTTCGGAGGTCAAGATAGAACCTCGGTTTTACGCGATTTCTCACCGCACGCCATGAGGCCACATCCACCTGCGGATGAATGACTTTCATCCGACAGGGTTGTGTGTCCGATTCAACCCGGTTGTGTCGAAATGACCTCCTAAAAATCGAGATAAACCTCAGCGCGACGGTTCTCGGAACGACCGGTCGGATTATCAGAGCCGTCGGGGTTGAAATTGGGGCGACGCGGCTTGGTAGATCCGAAGCCTTCGGTGACCACCTGCTCCGGGGACACGCCCATCGAAATGAGCGCTTCGCGAATCGAATTCGCCCGTTGATTACTAAGGTTTGCGTTGTAGTCATCGCTGCCCAGCGCGTCCGCATGACCGTTGATTCGGATGACACGATCTTCACCCTGGCTGAGGATGTCGGCCACGATTGCGAGCTGCCGATTTCCCCGTGAGGTCACGTTGGCTTCATCGAATTCGAAATAGAGCACCAGTGAATCACCGCCCGCGGGATCTTCGACGATTGGGCTGTAGGCCACGTCACCGCCACCGGCCGCCTGGGCGAGAGCGGAAAGAACCTTCGAGAAGGTCAGTCCGTTGACCTTCCAGTCGCCGTCAATCTGGCCAAGCTCAACCGCGAACTCGGACGCTCCTCCTTCAGACTGGAGGCGGCTGAGCACCCAGGTGATGTCTTCGCGCGACAGGGTCACGACGAAGGGGCGATCATCCTTGAGCTGAAACTTGCCTTCCTCGATTGCAATCATGAGGGCCGCGACGCGTTCATCAGTTACCGATTCGGAGTCAGCAAGAGCTCGCGCCGTTTCAAAATCACGCTCCACGATCGCGCGGGAAAAAGCGTGGGCCACCGTGACAGCATCGGGACGATCTGAGTGATCAGTCGATGCGGCGCCCGGTGTTCCCGCCTGCCCCTTGTTCCCCATGGCGGCGATGTCGATGGGAAGGCGGATCCTCGAGATTGCGGTCTTCTTTCCCTCAGTCTCAGCCAGATCGGCGTAAACTTCGGCACTCAATTCCGGGTCATCCGATTCAAAGTTCAATACCCAGCGCACAGAATCGGCGGACTTTGAGATTTCGGAGAACGGTTTGTCCGTGGAGAGACTCAACTTCGGATTCTCGACAATTTCGCGGAGCTTCTGGCGGATCGATTTGGGAAGAGCTTCCTCTCCGACGAATTCAGCCAACGCATCGAAGTCTTTCTTTGCGACGACTTCACCAAGCGCCTTCATAGCCGCTTCGGGCGAATCATAACCATCATCAGCTTTCTGAGGAACCTCCGTGGTTGGCTTTCCACCCTTGCCCTTTTCAGCACCCTTCTCTTTTGCCTTGGAATCTCCCTTGGCCTTGGCCTTCGCTTTTTCTCCTGTTCCGCCCTTGGATGATTCGCCTTTCTCACCAGACTCAGTCGCTTCCGGCTTGGGAACGTTGCTTTCGTTCTCATCAAGCTCGACCGGCTTGCTGCAGGTATTCAGAGTGACCAGGGAAATCACCAATCCGAGCAGGATGATTCCAAAGAATACGAAGGCCGTCGTTTTGTTCATGGCAGGGGAATGACTTCCGGGTCAGAAGACACCAGCAATGTAGCAGACTGGCTCCCGATCGAAACCGGAAATCCACTTTTCGCGCCGTCCGAACGAGGACTTTTTTGAATCGCCTAGGCGTCGAAGTCAGCCAGGAGAGAATCCAGACTACTGGGCGTCTCGGAACGCTCCTGGAGATTCTTGATCGAAAGCTCCGGAAACTCGGATCCAACAATAATGGCCCGGGTCGCACCGGATTGTTCCGCCGCCTGGAATTGCTTGCCCACCTTAATCGGGGAAAGCGGAAAGATGACCCGCTTTCCAGCCGCTCGAAGCAACTGAGCGACACCGGCCGCCTCTCCTGCCTTATCCGGATCAGCCACAACGACGTAAACATCGACGGCACTGGACTCAGCCACGGCGTTCTCAAGCTTCCCGGCAGGACCCTCGGTTTCGCGAATCAGGTCGGTGATCACCATGTCGCCCATGGCAAATCCACAGGCCGGCATGTCGACGTTCCCGATGAGTTTGACCAGTTGATCATATCGACCACCCCCGGCGACAGCTCGCATTCCTTTGCCGATATCGAATATCTCGAACACGGGACCGGTGTAGTAAGCCAGGCCCCGAACAATACCGAGATCGACTTCGATGTATTCGGAGAGGCCCCGGGCGTTGAGGTTGGCAAGAATGCTGGCGAGCGATTCGGATGCCTCCGAACCCGACTCCATGAAAGCCTTAACCGCTTCAAGCGAGAGTCCTAGCGCCTTGAGTTGCTCATCGGTCTTGTCCTCGGGAGCACGCTCCATCTTGTCGATGGTCTGGAGAAAGGTCGGAATGTCCTCTTCGGCGATTCCATTGTCGGTCCCGAAGTCGACCCAGGCATTCCGGTCACTCAGGCGAATGCGGAAGTCATCGGAAGTGAAACCCAACTCACGCATCAAGTCGACCGAAAGCGCGACCAATTCAGCATCAGCGAGGACGGAATCCTCTCCGAGAATATCGCAGTTAAACTGGTAAAACTCACGACCCCTCCCCTTCTGGTGACGCTCATACCGGAAAAATTGCCCAATCGAGAACCAGCGGAGCGGTTTGCGGAAGTCGCGCTGACGCGCAGCGGCCATTCGTGCGAGAGTTGGCGTCAGCTCGGGGCGCATGGCCACGTCGCGTTCACCCTTGTCCTCAAAATTAAAGAGCTGATTGACGATCTCTTCACCACTCTTGCGGCGGTAGAGATCCGTGGGCTCGAGAACAGGACCTTCGTACTCCACGAACCCGTAGCGGTTCGCGACTCGACGCCAGACGTCGAACACGTAGTTCCGGGCCGCGCACTCGGCAGGATAAAAATCGCGGAAGCCCGGGAGCGTTTTGAAGGATTGAGCCATGTGTCGACCTTAGTTCGAGTTGAAAAGATTGCGAGCGGAGACCAGCGAAGGACCTGAGGGCTGGGCTACCCAAACACCACGGTACGGTTACCATGCACGAGGGTGCGGCGCTTGAGGTGGAGCCAGACCGCGCGGGAAAGCACACTCTGCTCGAGAGCCCGCCCCTTGCGCACAAAATCAGCGACGGAATCACTGTGGGAGACCGGGGTAACGCCCTGAAAAATAATGGGACCTTCGTCGAGATCTTCCGTCACGTAGTGACTGGTGGCGCCGACGAGCTTCACGCCACGCGCGTGGGCGGAGTGATAGGGTTTTGCCCCGGGGAAAGCCGGAAGAAAGGAATGATGAATGTTGATGATCCGGTTGGGAAAAGCCTCGGTCATCTTTGGACTCAGGATCTGCATGTAGCGAGCCAGCACAACGAGATCAATCTGGTGCTCCCGCAAGAGCGCGATTTCTCTCTCTTCCTGCTCTGCCTTTGTCTCCTTTGTGATCGGGAAATGATGAAACGGGATTCCAAACCGGTCAGCTGCCGGCCGAAGATCTTCGCGGTTGCTGACGATCAGCGGAATATCCATTCGTAGCTCGCCGCTCTCGTGACGGGAAAGTAGATCGTAGAGACAGTGATTGTCCCTGGTCACAAAGAGCGCTACCCGCGGAACGATATCCGAAAAATAGAGTGACCAGTCCATGGAGAACTTTTCGGCGAGTGGTGTGATCGCCGATCCGATCTCATCGCGGGCCACAGCGAAACCATTCGTCTCCCATTCCACGCGCATGAGAAAAACACCGTATTCACTGTCCACGTGCTGGTCGACGTCGACAATATTCCCCTGGTTCTCGTAAAGAAACGCTGACACGGCCGCGACAATACCGGGCTGATCAGGACATGAGACAAGCAAGATCGCTGTCGGGGAATCTTTAGAGGAAGCACTCAAGGTCCACCTGAAAGAAAAAAAGAAGTGCTCGAGGGGGGAATCGAACCCCCACGGGTTGCCCCACAGGATCCTTAATCCTGCGCGTCTACCAATTCCGCCACCCGAGCATTAACCCTGTGCCAAAGCTGGCACCGGCGCGAAGGGCAGATTCATAGATTCGAATCGCCCCTTTCGCAAGTAATCTTTCTTCGGGAAAAGCAAAAAACCTACGGAACCTGCTTCACCTTAGCCTCTTGGAGAGGGATTACCTGCCCTGAGGATAGCCTGGGTGGGAGACAGCAAAGGGTCCACAAGTGTTCTCGCGAGCCCGATTGCGCTTCGGATTGGCCGGATTCATCCACCAGGAATGAAAAAAGTCGTTCTTCTTTCCCTTGTAAACAGGCCGGCAGTGGTTGTGCCTTTGAGTGACCCAGCGGTATTCCACGCATCCATTGGTGCACTCTACCGGCTGCCAATAGGCATAGATGGGGCGCGTGCATTGCTGGCAGCGGCCGAGAAATTTTGTGTATTCGTTCGCCTGCACCTCGGGCGTCAACATAACCGTGAGCACCAGGAGGGCGACTCCAAGCAGGGAAAATCGTTTCATGTTCGTCTGTGTGTTTCCTGCCGGATCCCACCTGCGAGGAGATGAATTCCAACAATTATGGAAAATATAAACCGAAATTAGAATCCCGCCAAGGATAAAATTGCCCAGATAGCAAAAATCAGGCCCAAAGGTTCCGGTCCAGTGTGCGGTATTGAATCGCTTCCAGCACGTGCCTCTCTTTGATGTCGCGCTCGCCTTCCAGATCAGCCAGGGTTCGGGACACCTTGAGAATCCGGTCATAGGCGCGCGCACTGAAGTTGAGGCTGTCCATTGCCTGCTCCAGGGTGCGCTCACTTGCGGGGCTCAACTCACAGAACTCCGAGACCTGTCGGGTCCCCATGTCGGAATTGCAGTTCACTCCGGGATGCGAGATGAAGCGCTGCAGTTGAATCGCCCTGGCTTCCTCAACGCGCTGACGAATCACAGCAGAAGATTCTCCTCCCTTTTCGGTGCGGAGTTCCCGGTAGTCCACCGCCGGCACATCAATGTGAAGATCAATGCGATCCAGCAAAGGACCACTGATGCGTTGCCGGTACTTCTCAATCTGGTTGGGCGAACACCGGCATTCACGGGCCGGATCGGCGAGATAACCACATGGACAGGGGTTCATGGCCGCGACGAGACTGAAGCGACTCGGGAAGGTAAACTTGCCTGCCGCCCGGGAAATCGTAACCCGACCGTCCTCGAGAGGTTGGCGCAAGACCTCAAGAGTGGACCGTCGAAACTCCGGCAACTCATCGAGAAACAGCAAGCCGTTGTGAGCCAGGCTCACTTCCCCGGGGGTCGGATGGCTGCTACCGCCTAACAGACCAACATCGGAAATGGTGTGGTGAGGCGAACGAAAGGGGCGCGTCGCCAGAAAACTGTTCTTCGCATCGACCAGCCCGGCCACGCTGTGAATCTTGGTTGTCTCGATCGCTTCCTGCTCCGTCATGGTCGGCAGGATGGTGACCAGCCGTTTGGCGAGCATGGACTTGCCGGTCCCCGGGCTGCCGAGCATGAGGATATTGTGTCCCCCGGCCATGGCCACCTCGAGGGCCCGTTTCGCATGAGCCTGCCCCTTCACTTCATTGAAATCGATCGGGTAATCCTGTTTCGATTGAAAGAACGCCTCCCGGTCAAGATCATGAGGTCGTAGGTTTTTGTCTCCGGATAAGAGCTCGTAAGCCGATCGAATCGTATCGACACCGTAGACATAAATCCCCTCGACGATGCTGGCTTCGGCAGCATTTTCAGTAGGAACCAGGATAGCTTTTTTCCCTTCGCGCTTCGCCTGGATGGTCAGAGGCAGGATTCCCTTAATCGGTCGCACCCGCCCGTCCAACGCCAATTCTCCGGCGATGGCACATTTTTCCAAAGCGCCTTCCTTCAGCCGGCCGTTTCTTTCTTCGTCCAACGCCGCCATCCCGAGAGCGATCGGCAAGTCAAAGCTGGGACCTTCTTTTCGAATGTCCGCCGGCGCCAGATTAATGGTGATAGGTTTGTTAGGCCACCTCAGGGCGCTGTTTTTGATCGCTGTCGTCACCCGGTCGACACTTTCGCGAACTGCCGCATCCGGTAATCCCACCAGCTTGATATCAATCTGTCCGCTGTCACCGGCGTTAACCTCTACTTCAACCGAATGAGCGTCCACGCCATGCAACGCTCCTGAAGAAACACAAGTAAGGGCCATGCCCTACCATCGCTCAACTCGACCAACCCTGGCAACATAAAACTGTTCAAAAAAACACTACCCCATGGAATAGGGATCCATGTCCACGGTCACGATCACATCCGACGGGAAGGTCAGGTCATTCATCACCTTGCGAACGTGGGCCGCCAGCTTGCGGGCACTGGTCGCCTTCAAGATGACCTGGTAGCGCCACTGATCGTGGGATTTTACCAACGGAGAGGGAAGCGGTTCGGTCAGCCGCATGTCTTCCGGCAGTCCCTTGGCGAGGCGTGCGTGGAGAGTCTTGAGTGAAAATTCGGCTCTCTGCTGGTGAACTGATCTCGCCGTGATCAAGACCAGGTGCAGATACGGCGGGTGACCGAACTGGCGTCGCATCTGGAGTTCCTGTTCCGCAAATCCTTCGAAGTCATGATGACGGGCAAACTGGATCGACGGATGATGCGGCGTGTAAGTCTGGACAACCACTTCGCCTTCCAACTCGCCGCGCCCGGCTCGTCCTGCGACCTGGGTGAGGAGCTGAAAGGTCCGCTCGCCGGCCCGGATATCAGGAATATGGAGACCAACGTCAGCGTTGAGGATTCCTACCAGCGTCACATTCGGAAAGTGCAGTCCTTTGGCAATCATCTGGGTGCCGATGAGAATATCGATCTTCTTGGCCCGGAATTCACTGAGCGTATCGCGCAGCTGATTCTTGCGGCGCATCGCATCCGTGTCGACCCGGGCGATGCGCGCCCGATCGAATACCTGTCGCAGCACCTCTTCAACCCGCTCCGTGCCATAGCCGGCATTCACGATCGATTTGCTGCTGCACTCGGGGCAGCTACGGGGCGGCAGCTGAGAGAAACCGCAGATATGGCAAATCAGTCGATCCTCTTTGCGGTGAAGGGTCATTGTCGTACTGCAGTGACGGCAGTTGGCGACATAACCGCATTCAGGACAAAGGATGTTTTTCGCGAAGCCCCTTCGATTGAGAAAGAGGATGGTCTGCTCGCCGTTCGCGAGGCGCTCCTCCATCGCCTGGCGCAGTTTGTGAGAAAGGATAGTGGGACCGGACTGGGTTTTCCGCGCCTCCTGTCGCATATCGATAATTCGGATCAGGGGCATCTTCCGGTCATCGATCCTCTGGCTCATGCGGGTGAGCTCATACTTGTCGTTCTGAGCATTGTTCCACGTTTCCAGCGATGGCGTGGCACTTCCCAACAAGACGGGACACTTTTCAAGATGCCCTCTGACCACGGCAATATCGCGAGCCTGGTAACGCGGAGAGATGTCCTGCTTGTATGAGTTCTCGTGCTCCTCATCCACGACGATCAGTCCGAGATTCGCGACTGGTGAAAAGATGGCACTGCGCGCGCCGATGACGATTCGGGCCTTCTGCTCGAGGACTTTGCGCCACTCATCATGCCGCTCGCCTTCGGACAAGTTGCTGTGAAGGATCGCAACCTGGTCCTTAATCTTCGCAAAGCGCTTTTTGAAGCGGTCGGCCGTCTGAGGAGTCAGGGCAATTTCGGGAACCAGGACAATGGCCCCCTTTCCTTCGTCGATCGCTTTTTGAATCGCCTGCAGATAGACCTCGGTTTTTCCACTACCCGTAACGCCATAGAGAAGGATCGGTTTGACCTTACCCCCGGCTTCGATCGCCTTCGCCGATTGCTGGACACGCTCCAGCACCTCGGCCTGTTCCGGGTTCAGCGTGAGAGGCTTGGATTCGACATACTCGACTTCCGCAAGGGGGTCTCGAGTCACCACCCTCTCCTTGATCACTGCAAAGCCCTTATCTTCCAGTGCTTTGATGGAAGACCGGGAGAACCCGTGTTCCCCGGTCAGCTTGGCAAGAGACTCGACTCCATTCGCCAACAAAAATTCCAGAACCTCCCTCTGCTTCACCTGCCGCCCGGTAAAGCTATCCAGTTCAGCCGGTTTAAACTTGTCGCTCAATGCGACCGCTTTCTCTGTCTTGCGCTTTTCCGAGTCCCCTCGGGAGGGCTTCGGAAGCATGGTCCGAAAGACGGACTCAATCGGAGTGAGATAGAAACTGGAGATCCACGATGCCAACTCCATCAGGCCCGGAGTCAGAAACGGATCCTCTGAAACCTGGCCGGCAATTGGTTTGAGCCGGTAGTTGAGTTGAGAGGTGTCCTGCTCCTTTACCGAGATAACGGTTCCAATAGCAGTGCGGTTCCGGAGCGGGATTCGGACCCGCTGCCCCGCCAGAATGCTCATCCCCTCAGGAACGGTATAGCTGAAGGTCAGATCGTCTGACGCTCCATCCACCAGGACCTGAACTACAATCTCCATTTCAGTACAAAAAGAAATCGCCCTCCCGCAAAGGAGGGCGATTTACACCAAGGTTTGAAATAGACCTTAAAAAATCTTTTAACCTTTTAGGTTCCTTAGAAGGAGACGGAGAGGCTGACACCACCGTGGAGGATGTCAGACTGAGGACCGTAACCGTTTCCGCCGAAACCGTCAACTGCGTAGCCGTTAGGACCACCGTTGTATCCGATGTAAGGAGTCAAGGTTGCGCGGCAGTTGAGCTCGATAGGAAGCTCAGCGTTCACGTAGTAGTGGTTCCAACTGCTGAGGCCACCGTTATATCCATCGGTGTAACCAAGGCCAGCGCCAAGAACGAGAGAAACAGTGTCGGTGATTCCGAACTCACGAGAAATACCTGCTTCGTGATACCAACCGAAATCGATGCCGAAACCGGAGCGCCATGAGAGGTCAGCGAATCCGAGACTGTAAGCAAGATCAAGACCAACTTCACCATAGCTGCCACCACCGGTTCCGGGGTAGAAGTAGTGAACGTAGTAGAGGCTCGCGTCAAAACCAGCGTAAGAACCAACTTCAACAGAAGCGTAGAGGTTCAGCTCTTCGTAGCCGAGACCGTCAGTACCGGAGAGGTACCATGCACCGATATTAATCGGGGCCCAGAGGCTGTCGAAGGTGTAGTTTGCGTCAGTCCAGACACTGTCACGAGCGTAACGAACACCGTAGAAGATGTAGTCAGTCATGTAACCGGCGCTGATTTCACCGCCGATATCGTAGCACTCTTCGATGGGTGCTTTGTCGATGACTGGAGCTTTGCCCCAATCTCCAGCGTTAACGCCAAGCGTCATCGCTCCGATAATTGCAACTAGGATTGCTTTTTTCATATTTAATTAACTCCCTTGGTTTGAGATGTGGTCGTAATAACCTGTTTGTGGGTCTTCGACCCAAGGATTACCTAAGCACTTTCCATGCCAGCTTTGCGCGGACGCGGGGTTGCGAGACAATCCAGTAGGAACCTTTGTTTATTTGGGGTGGGTTCGCAACAAAAAATATCCAAAGATTTTCTAAGAAACTTTCGGTTCAATCGTCATAGGTCTTTGTGGGACGAGCTTTAGATGAAGCTAACTGCCTCAAATTCAGCGAGTTCCGCACAGTCCTCAGGAGCACTGAATAGTCCGAGCCCGACGTAGTAATTCTCGCTTACTAGCTCGAAAGGGCCGGTTATTTTTCCGGTCTCCTCCAATGAGTTTGTCACGTTTTCTCCGATTTCGGTCGGAGTTTTTGCCATAATCGGCCTCAAAACCCGCTTCACGCGCCCCACACTTTCGATTCGGGACACAATTTCCTGCCCGAGATAGCACCCTTTGTGGAAATCCACCGCCCATCGGTCCAAACCGAGCTCGGCTGGAAATGTTTCACCGCTGATTTCATACCCGGCCCTTGGAACGCAGGCAAGAATCCCTGCTGCAGTGAATTCCGTCGGGCTTATTTGATCTGCGTCCACAAAGTCCGACGAAAGCGCATCGGCCTGAACCCAGAGGTCTTTTCCAACCTTGCCAACTCGTATCGACACAACCCCCGGCTGTCCATCTATAAAATGGTGCACCAGCTTCATGCGTTCGGTCTCATCGACGATTTCACAATCATCCGCGATGAGATAGCGATCCAGCCGGTTGAAAATGGCTTCCCGCTGTGACAACTCTCCATCGAGGATCAAGCTGTCTTCACTCGCACTGATCCAGAGCAGAGCTTCAACCTTCCCCTTTAAAGCGCACAAACAGGCAGCCACGGCCTTTTCATTGAGGTTCTTCGAAACATCGTTCGTTACCTGCCCGTTCAAGAATCGAACACGGTCCGGACCCTTGATCCGGAAAACGGCGCGATTCGTCAGCGGAATCCATTTCCCTGCGAGGGCATCGATCAATTCTCTCATTTCTCCTGATCTGATTCTTCGTCTTTCTGAAAACGTTCCGCGATCACTGAAAAGTCCTTTTCGCCCAGATCATTCTTAAGCGCGCGGAACATGATGTTTGCCGTTGTTGAGGCAGCCGGCAGATCGACACCAAGACTCTTTCCCAGGCTTAGCGCATACTGCGCGTCCTTAAACATGTTCTTCAGTGAGAAGTGCGGCTCGTAGTCCCGCTCAATAATCGTCGGCAGCTTCATCCCGGTGAGAATCGATGCACAGGCATTGTGTTCAATAGCTTGGGCCAAGCTATCCGGATTAATCCCGGCGGCAGTGACCAGTCCGTATGCTTCTGACAACACTTCGACTGTCGTCGCTGTGATCATATTGGTAGCGATCTTAAGCACAGTAGCCTCGCCCACTCTTCCCAAGTAGAGGATCTCCTTGGATGAGGCTTCAAGAACAGGAGTCACCTTCTCGAGCACTGCCGGATCGCCCCCTATATAGTAAACGAGAGCCCCCTTACCGGCGGCGACCTTGCTTCCAGTGAACGGAGCATCCAAAAAAGACGCACCGGCTTCTTTTGCGATCTGATAGGCCTTGACCACAGATTCAGGATCCGCCGTACAGTTGTTGACAATCGTGTGTCGCTTGCAGAGCTCATCCTTCATTGCCGTCACCATTTCGACTAGAGCCTCTCCGTCCCGAACAAAGATGTGAATCACCTCGGAGAGCTTTGCGACCTCGGCAGGTGAACTAACAAAATTAGGTTCCGGTTTGGGGGTTCGATTCCAGACATACACATGCCGACCGGATTCCCTAAGCTGGGCAGCCACCTGGTTGCCGATGATACCCAGTCCGATCACTCCGACTTTTTCTGCTCCGTCACTTTGCATAACAAACACTCACTCCTTCTAATTACGGATTGCAATCCGAATCCGTTTACGATTTCAGGGCCGGGCTTTCCGTTTCGAAGCTTTTCAGAGTTCGGGCGGGATATCCGCTCTCGAATCCAACCACTGTTGTAAAATCTCAATCGCCGCCGCCTGATCGATGATCCCCTTCGAATCTTTCGCCGTGCGCCCGGCCTGGTGGAGCTTCTCCATCGCTACCACCGTGGTATAGCGCTCATCCACTTCGTGAAAGGTAACTCCTTCGGGAACTTTTCCCTCGAGGATCTTGACGAACCGCCGAACACCTTCCACCGCCGCTCCTTCCTCGCCACTCACTCGAAGCGGGAGCCCGATCACGAGATCTCGAATTTCCCGTTCCCGGACAATTTCTGAGATTCGATCAGCCGCACCTTCGAGATCAGCAGCAGGCACTGTCTCCAGCGGATGAGCCAGCATGCCGATATCATCACTAACAGAAACGCCTATTCGCGCGGTTCCGTAGTCAATCCCCAAGGCTTTAATCCAATCAGACACGTGAGTTATTTGTTAGAGCAACTCGGGTGGCAGCACGTCCACCAACTTTTTGATTTGATCCGCATCGTTGCGGTCCGCCACGAGCACAGCATCAGCCGTCTTCACGACAATAAGGTCGCTCACTCCGAGGAGAGCAATGGTCGTGTCATCGGTCGCAGAGAAAACGATATTGTTACTCGAGTCCACACTGACGAGCTTTCCCCGGCTGGAGTTATTGGAGTCGTCGCCATTAAGATATTTTGCCACCGAAGGCCATCCGCCAACGTCGTCCCAACCCACATCCGCTTCGATATTGAGAATCGTTTTCGCATTCTCCATGAGTGCGTAGTCGATCGAGACTTTATCGAGTCCCGGGAACTGCTCTTCCACCACGGAAGAAAAATCATCTGCGTCGCGCAGCGTTTCGACAAAGGCGGAAAGTTGAGGGCAATGCTGTGAAAGCTCGCGCAGCAGTGTCTGGATCGTCCAGATAAAGATGCCGGCATTCCATGAGAAGTTTCCGCTCTCGAGATACTCTTCGGCCACTTCGACAGAGGGTTTCTCCCGAAAGCAATTGACCTGGTGCACGGCGTGATCTGTGGATACCGAATCCGACTGTTCACCACGCTCAATGTAACCGTAGCTTGGGCAGGCCCAGTCAGGTCGAATTCCCAGTGTTACGATCGCATCCTCTGCGCTGGCAGCATCGGCAGCCGACTGCAGCACTGAACGAAACTCGGCATCTTTGATCACGAGCTGATCCGCCGGCAGGGCAATCATGGTTGCATCAGGATTTCTCGCCGCGATCCATCCTGCGGCCAGCGCGATCGCCGGAGCCGTATCTCGACGCGCCGGTTCAGCCACCACATTTTCTGCCGGGATCATCGGGAGCGCCTCTCGAATTCCCTCGACTTGCACCTCATTCGTCAGGACGAGGATTCGCTCCGGAGGAATGAGCCCATCGAGACGTTTTACCGCTTTTTCAATCAAGGTCTCTTCGTCGAAGAGGTTGAGCAGTTGTTTCGGGCGAACATTGCGGCTGAGGGGCCAGAAGCGGGTCCCACTTCCGCCGGCAAGAATTAGAGCGTATAGATTAGAGGAGTCACTCATAGGGAGATTGGATACCTGAAGCAATCAGTACTGTCACCTGTCCGGATTGCAAAAGCAATGTGACCTCATTCCCTTGCAGGAACCCGACAGTGGCGTTCTATATCGGGTCGTGATCGACCGCCGAATCCAGCTGGCCTCTCTGTTGCCGTCATTCCTCTGCCTCGACGCTCCGCTCGTGGCCTTGGGCTGGTCAGTGGCGGTTACCTTTCATTCCGGAAGCTCCACGGATACCTCGATCCCGAAACTGCTGGTCCTGTTCTTCGGCGTCTGGTCCGTTTATCTGGCCGACCGGATCTACGACTCTTATCGCCTCCGGGAAGTAAAGGATCTGACGAGCCGTCATCAGTTCGCTGTTCGTTTCCGCCCCCTCCTGTGGACCCTGCTGGCGGCCACTGCCACTATCAGTGTTTCTAGACTGCTCAACATCAAGGATCCCCCCTATCTATACAAGGGAGTCATTCTTGCCGCCGCCACTGCCGTCTATTTTGCAGTCTTCCGCCTGGTTCCAAAACCGTGGTGCCGCTGGATCCCGGGCAAGGAGATCGTAATTTCGCTCTGCTTTGCCTTTGGCGTCATGCTCACCGCCGACACGGCCAGCCTCACTATTCTCAACGGAATCCTTGCCCTTGGACTGGCTGGCATCTGTCTCTATAATTGTCTCATCATCTCCTACAGCGAATCGGCCTTCGACGGTCAGCATGACCCGCAGGCATTCTACGCCCTTCATCCAGAGTTGCCTCCTCCCGCATGGCCGGGCTGGGTCAGCGGGATTTCAGGCTGTCTGGTTTTCCTGATCGATGAGGACCTCATCGTGGGAAGCTCACTTCTTATTTCGAGTGTGGCTCTCTACTATCTTTCGCGAAGTATCGACAGAAACAAACCCGCACCATTTGTTCAGGCAGCAGCGGATGCCATCCTTCTTCTTCCCTGGCCCATCGTGATTTTGATCGTCCTGATTTTCTGAATCGGCGGCCATTCAGTCACTCTCCAGCTACGCTTGACCCGTTGACGAGGTGATAGCCTGAGTTACACTCCCCCGTCATGCTAGATATCAGACAGCTTCGTGAAGGCGCCGACGCCGTAAAAGCCCGCATCAAGAATCGCGGAGGCGACGCCTGGTCGTTGATCGACGAGATTCTCGAGTGCGACGAGAAACGTCGCGCCGGCGAAACCGAAAAGCAGCAACTCCAGGGAGACCGCAATCGCATCTCCAAGGAAATCGGAATGCTGAAGCGCGAAGGCAAGGACAGTTCTGAAATTGAAGCAAAGGTTCGCGGTATTGGTGAGCGCATCAAGGCGATCGGCGAAGAGGCCGATGCCGCTGAAGCCCGTCAGACCGAGCTGCTTCTCCAGGTTCCAAACCTGCCCCATGCTGCCTGCCCCGTCGGTGAAAACGAAGAAGCGAACCCGGAAATCCGTGTCTGGGGCAACAAACCTTCCTTCGACTTCGAGCCGAAGGACCATGTCGAAATCGGCGAAAGCCTCAATCTCTTCAGCTTCGAACTGGCCACCAAGATCAGCAGCAGTGGCTTTATTACTTTCACCGGTGCAGGTGCCAAGCTTCAGCGCGCCCTCATCCAGTTCCTGCTCGACCTGCAGACTCAGGAACATGGCTACACCGAAGTCGCGCCGCCCTGCATTATCAATCGCGATGCGATGTACGGCACCGGCCAGCTACCGAAGTTCGAGTTCGACATGTACGGCCTCGAAGAGAACGCCTTCTTCCTCGCACCGACCGCCGAAGTTCCGGTGACCAACCTTTACCGCGAGCAACTCCTCAAGCAGGATGAACTCCCCATCAAGGTAACAGCCCACACGCCATGCTTCCGTCGCGAGGCCGGCTCGGCCGGTCGCGAAAGCCGCGGCATGATCCGAATGCACCAGTTCGACAAAGTCGAACTCGTCAACATCGCCCACCCGGACCACTCATTCGACATGCTTGAGAAACTGACGGCCGAAGCCGAAACAGTTCTCCAGAAGCTTGGCCTGCACTACCGCACCATCGAGCTTTGCACCGGGGATCTCGGATTCAGTGCTACGAAAACTTACGACATTGAAGTCTGGGCTCCCGGCCACGGCGGCTACCTCGAGGTCTCCAGCTGCTCTAACTTTGGCGACTACCAGGCCCGCCGCATGCGTCTGCGTTTCAAAGACGAGAGCGGGAAGAACCGATTCGCTCATACCCTGAACGGATCCGGCACCGCCCTGCCCCGTCTTTACGTGGCCCTGATCGAGACCTACCAGCAGGCCGACGGCAGCATCCTCGTTCCTGAGGCACTTCAGCCCTACCTCGGCACTAACAGGATCTCCTGATCGGCTCAGTACACAAACAGCCCGGCGACGCACCGCGAAGCCGGGCTTTTGAATTCTAGTCTTCGACTGCGATTACTCAGCGGAAACAGCGATGGCGTCGTCACCACGCTCGCCGGTACGAATACGCACAGCGTCTTCGACAGTGGAGACGAACACTTTTCCGTCACCAATCTTGTTGGTGGATGCAGCCTTAACAATGGTGTCGACCACAGAACCACCGTCGCCGTCTTCTACAACGATCTCGAGCTTAACCTTGGGGAGGAAGTCCACGGTGTACTCAGATCCACGGTAAATTTCAGTGTGACCCTTCTGGCGTCCAAAACCTTTCACTTCGCTGACAGTCATGCCGTGCACGCCGGCTTCAGTGAGGGCTTCTTTCACTTCTTCGAGTTTGAAGGGTTTGATGATAGCTTCGATTTTTTTCATGGGTTTAGTATTGATTCCTTATTCTCGGATACAGAGCGGTAGAGAGCATCAAGCGTGCCAACTCTTAAAATTCCTCCCGCAACCCACGTTCTATAAAGGAAGTTAAGTTTCTTCGGATTTCCCGAACTTGGTAATTTCAAATTCTGTGGTAAATAATTTACCATCTCCTGCTAAAGAACTGACCAGTTTATGACCAGTGGCCCTGCTTTACTCGTGATCGATCCGGACCCCGGCGTTGCCAGCGCGATTGGCCGCGCCCTCAAAGAGTCTGATATCAGGATCACTTCGGTCGCCAGCGGAGACGAAGCGATCGAGGAACTGGATTCCGGTGAATTCGACATCGTCATCTGTGACCTCGCTTTTGAGGAGGGGCGTGGGTTTGCTCTCTTGAAGAAGGTTCAAAAAGCAACGCCGCAACCTCCCTTCATTGCTCTTAGCGAGCTCGCCGACAGTCGGTCCGCGATCGAAGCGGTCAAAGCCGGAGCTTTCGATTTTATTCCCAAGCCAATTTCAGCTCCCGATCTCAACCGGGCCATCGATGAGGCGATTGATTGTTCGCGACGCGCCAGCGAGCCGGTCGCGATCGATCCTCGCAACGAATTCAGCGACGGAGTCGATACGCTCGTAGGCAACAGCCGCGCGATGCTCGATGTCTATAAGGCACTGGGACGCCTTTCGGCGACACCGGTTACCGTGCTCATTCGCGGCGAAACCGGAACCGGTAAAGAACTTGTCGCCCGCGCGGTTTACCAACACGGTCACCGCGCCCACAAACCGTTCATCACCATCAATTGCGCAGCGATCCCTGAGAACCTTCTCGAGTCGGAACTCTTTGGTCACGAGAAAGGTGCCTTCACCGGAGCAGTCGCCACTCGAATCGGAAAGTTTGAACAGGCCAACGGGGCAACCCTGTTCCTCGACGAGATCGGCGATCTGAATCACTCGCTCCAGGCCAAGCTGCTTCGCGTGCTGCAGGAAAAGCGATTTCAACGCGTTGGCGGCTCCGAAGAAATCCAGGTCGATGTCCGCATCATTGCGGCAACTCACCGGCCTCTCGAGAAAATGATTTCCGAAGGCGATTTCCGGGAAGATCTTTTTTACCGGCTCAACGTCGCCACGATCAAACTGCCACCGCTGCGTGACCGGACCGGGGATATCCAGTTGCTCACCGGATTCTTTCTCAAACGATTCAGCGAGGAACTCGGCCTGCCGCCAACTGCCATGACACGAAGCGCGGTGTCACGACTAGAATCTTCCCGCCTTCCGGGCAATGTACGTCAGCTTCAGAACATCGTTCGCAAGGCACTGTTGCGATCAAGAGGTTATGCCATTGACCGGGATACCATCGATGATCTGCTCGTTGAAACGGAACCTCCGGAACAGAAGTCAGCAGAAACCGGTTCGGTGGAACAATACTGTCGCCAACTCGTGGCGGACGCAGCTAACGGAATGCTGGAGAACGTTCACCAGATCGCTGTCGAACGCGTCGAAGCCAACCTCATCGAAAGTGCCCTCGAAAAGAGTGAGGGAAACATCAGCAAGGCCTCCAAGTGGCTCGGACTGTCGCGCCTCACCTTTCGGGAGAAAGCAAAGCGCTACGGAATTGTCGATGACCGCTAAGCCGTCGGCATCGCCAGCCAGGCCGTCGTGGTTCCATCGGCGTAGCGAAGGCCCAGGCGAATGTTCATCTGCCCGGCCAGAACCGCAGCCGTCGTCAACCCAAGGCCATAGTGCTCAGCACCCTTAGTCGTATGGAACGGGACAAAGGACTCTTTCAAACTGTCCTCGGTCATCTCGACGCTGGTGTTGCGGATGAAAAGATCCACCGTACCACCCGGACTGGCTTCGCCGGGAGGAAAAACATCAATCGCGACGGAACTGTTCGGTGTTCCGGCTGCAGCCTGGGCAGCGTTCTTAATGAGCTGAGTAAAAACCTCGCCAAGCTTTCCCGAATCACCGGCAATTCCCGGAAGGCCTTCCCGGAAATTTACCTGCAGGCTGACGCCCGCTTCATTACATGCCTCCTCGGCTTTTGACGTCCAGTAGGCGGAAACCGCATCGAGTGATACCGAATCCGAATCGCAGCGGCTGCACCCGGACGAGGTCAGGACGACCCGGTTCAGATCAGAAGCCGTCTTCGCGGCGTCCTGCATCTGCTGAGCACTTTCGCGGACTTCGCCGCTGATACCGTCATCATAGAGGATCAGGCTGGAGAACCCCTGGATTACCCCCATGAGGTTGTTGTGCTTGTGGACCAGGCCTTTCAAAAACTCCTCGTAGAAGTGCCGCGTGGGCCCCTCTTCGAGCCGATAGTCGTCTGCAAATATGAAGTCGGCCATAGTCAGAATTTCGGGTTCTCTATGATGATAGAACCTGAATTAGTTTACACAACTTAATAAATTGGAAGGTCACCGCAACAACACCCTAACGGAACAACACTCGCTCGGCGCTAAGTATGGATTTCAAACCAGAATCTCCCTGGTCGACTATTAATTCTCCATCGTTCCCCAATCCGTGACCAATGCCATGGACGATACCTTCGGTGGTGACCACTTCGATCTGGCGACCGGAGAGAACGCTTCTCACTTCGAGCCAGTCGAGCACCTCACCAAAATTAGTGAGCATGTTAGGATAACTGTTAGCAAAACCGCTGACGATTTCACCCAGTAAAAAACTGCGGCTCGATTCGCATCGCTCGAGCTCGTAAATCGTGGTGGCGATCTCACGCAACTCAACTGGAAATTCATCGGCGCGCATGTTCACATTCAGACCAATGCCAACCACCGCAAACGGCTCAGGAACGAGAACGGTCTCAACGAGAATACCGGCCAGCTTCTTTTCTTCATAGAGCAGGTCGTTCGGCCACTTCGCCTGGAGCTCACCTTCCACCGTCAGGACTGATTCCACCGAACTCCCGAGAACATAGGCTGCGAGGTGGGGTAGTCGGCACCAGGTCTCTTTCGGTTCCTCCAACTTTAACGCGATGGAGAATAGCAGGTTTCTTCCCGAAGAAGCTTCCCAGCGATCCCCGCGCCGACCGCGCCCCTGATGCTGAAGATCGGCTACGATCAGATCGAGGTGCTTTGCCTTTCCGCCGCGAATGCGATTCAAGAGGTCATCATTGGTCGAACCCGTTTCCTCGAGATGAAGAAAATGCTCAGTCGTGAACTGCTCCTTCACCGACTCACTCAACGCGGCCGAAACCGACTCGTAGGTGAGATCGCTCATGAAAGCAGATCAAGGCCAAGGTCGATGGATCGCACCGAATGGGTCA
>JABSSQ010000015.1 GCA_013213905.1 Verrucomicrobiales bacterium
GGCGACCACCAGTAATCGAGAGAAACCGCCAATGAGTAATAGAAACAGTAAGGCGGTATTGGGTCCGAAAAGAAGGCCTAAAGAAGGCAGGATTATCATCCAACCTAAAGTCATGAGATTCCGGTCGATATCTTTTTGTGACTTTGGCTCTCGGATCTTGGAGATCATTTTCTTTGCACAACGTTCGAAGCATGGCAGCCTGATGCGGGAGCGCTGCTTCGATGACAGGGTAAGGATTCGGATCAAGCTAGTCAATCAACTCGTAGCGGTATCAGGCTTGCCATCGCTGGCTTGTTCTGCTCCCAGTTTTATCGTGAAAATTCCGATCAGAAAAAGAATCAAAAGGATCCATGCAGGAATGCCGACAGCGATTGCCTTGTGTGGCCATGGGCCATTGAAGGCGTAGAAATATGGGTGCCCGGTGATGCGCTTCGGATACGAAGTTTCGGTCATGTCCACCCCAGTGCGACGGCCGATAAAGGGCATGCCTCCGTAGCCCCAGTTCTGGTATTTGACGATGAAATCGAGATAACTCTCGGGGTAATATTCAGCTCCGAAAGATCCGGGGATCACATAAAATACGAGTTCACCATTTCCGACCTTGAATGTAAGTGCATCAGTGGTTCCTCGGAAGAAATGGGCCGTGACGACTAGGACAAAAAGAAGCCCAAAAATGAGGTAAAACCAACGGCGCTTCATTTTCGAGCAGAACGTCCGAAGCATGGCAGCCTGATACGGGAGCGCTGCTTCGATTACAGGTTAAGGATTCGAATTAAGTTAGTCAATCAACTCGCAGCGGTATCAGGCTTGCTATCGCTGGCTTGTTCTGCGGTTCCGTTTCGCGTTGGTCGGAAGTCCCACCACTTCTTGCGATCGATGAAGACATCAACATCATCCTGAGATGAATAGATCTCGATGATCACTTCGACGGGTAAACCAGTCCAATGCTCCTTTGCCTCTTCAAGTCTTCGGAGGGTCTCAGCAGATCGCTCCTCGTCCTCGCTGCGAACTGGCTCGGCCTCATGAGTAAGGGCTTTGATTACACCAAGCTGAGCCGTCCGAACCTTCTCGGCGCTACGCTCCAGTTTCTCCTTGGAGACTTCGCGGCGAATATCACCACGTAATGCCAGCTCCTTTTGACGAAGGATGTTCTTTTTCTTTTGGCCACCAGATCTCGCTATGTAGGCAGTCATGGGCAGTGGTCCGTATTTTTGAGCAGAACGTCCGAAGCATGGCAGCCTGATATGGGAGCGCTGCTTCGATGACAGGGTAAGGATTCGAATCAGGTTAGTTAATCAACTCGCAACGGTATCAGGCTTGCCATCGCTGCCTTGTTCTGCCTGTGTGAGGACCAGATAGCGGCCGCGAACGGCTAAAATGACGGACGGCAAGAATAGCATCCAATAGACTAGGTTTATCGCGTGGTCGGATTTTGAAACGGCAAGTATTGCCGCGAAAGCGAGTAGTAGCGCAGCGCACTTAGCGTATTTGATCCAAGAGAAAGTCTCGATGATAAGACGTTCAGAAATACTTCTGCGCTCGGCCCACTCGGCGAATAGTCTTTGCTGATCTTCCAGCGGAAGCTTCCTAAGGCTTTCGTCGCGCCCATAGAACTCCTTTAGAACGGTTTTCATTTTTTTTTAGCAGAACAGTATTGTTATTGGACATGTCGCCAATTTCCCATATTAGCGACCTGTCCAGTATCATGGAAATACTGGACAATTTTACATTTGTTAGCAATCCTTTTTAGCCAACTCATCAAGGTCACCTCTCACCCCTGAGCAACTGAACTAAGGCCTGATCCTCTTCTCTACCCCCGGGGATCAAAGCCCTTCTTCGCCCTGGCCTTCCCCCGCTTGCCATAGGTCGCCTCGAGCACCGCATCGACTTTGGCGCGATCCTCTTTGTTCTGATAGGCTTCCAGCATGGGATCGTCGGTCCGCTCCATCTCGGCAACCAGCTGCGCCTGCATTTCGGCGATAACTTCCTTGAACTCAGGATTGTCGATCAGGTTATGAAGACAGTCGGGATCTTTCTCGAGATCATAGAACTCTTCCGGCACGCGGTAACGGAACAAGTCGATGCGAGCCTTGATTGCCTCGTCGTTCTCAGCCGCTTCGTTCATTGCCTTCATCGCCAGCCCTTCGTTGTTATTGCGGTACCAGAACTCATCGTTGGCAAAGGGATTGTAGATGTAACCGAACTTGCCATTCTGCACGGCCCGCATCGGCACGTAGTCGCCGCCGGCTTTGGAATCGATCGTGGTGAAAACCCTCTCGCGCCCTTTCTGCTGCTTCTTGCCTTTCAGGAGTGGGAGAAAGGATTGCCCGTCGAGACCTGCCGGCGCTTCCACGCCCGTCGCCTCCATGAAAGAGGGAAAGAAATCGACCACGGAGACGAAATGCTCATCATCCCGAGTGCCGGGCTTCACCACCCCGGGCCAGCGGACCAGCAACGGTGTGCGAGTCGCATGATACCAGGCGTTGCACTTCGCAAAGGGCATCGCCAGTCCGTTATCGGTAATGAAAAGCACGAGGGTGTTATCGGTAAAACCGGTTTCCTCAAGCGCTTCCATGACACGGCCAAAGGTATCATCGAGTCGTCGGGTGGAATTCAAGTAAGCCGCAAACTCTTCGCGCAAACCAGGCAGATCAGGAAGAAATCCCGGCACGGTGACATCCTCGGCCTGGTAAACTTTCGAAGGCATCTCCGCGCCCTTCCTCAATTTGTCAGGGTAGCAGTAAGGACGATGCGGGTCGTGAGAATTGACCATGAAGTAGAACGGCTTCCCAGCTTTCTTCGCCTGCTTCAGGAAAGTCACCGAACGCTCGTAGTAGAGCTGCGGACTGCGACCGTCTCCGAGATCCTTCTGATCAAACGCGTAGTCCCATTTCATATTCGCCTTGGGCGTGGAGTGTGGCTGTTTACCAAGGATCCCGGTATGAAATCCGGCCTCCTGAAAGGTCGTCACCACATCCGGCACGTCGTTCCGAGCCGACATGAAACCCATCGCGCCGGAGCGATGTCCGTATCGACCCGTCGCAATGATGGCCCGGCAAGGCGCGCAGATCGCGGTATTCACATGGGCGCGATTGAAAAGCAACCCCTCAGCGGCAAAGGCATCGAGATTCGGCGTCACGTCCGCAGGCCGGCCTCCATAAACCCCGAGTGACTCAGCGTGCAGGTCATCCGCCGTGAAGAGCAGGATATTGACCGGTTCATCGGCGCGGGAAGTCGTCACCAGCAGAGCCAGCGCAGCGAAGGAAAGGATAAGCGATTTCATGATTGGCGTTTTCAGGCCGGCATTGTGCGCGCAGCATTAGTTGGCGTCAATAGACCCGAACACGCCTTCGCTAACTCAGTGGTTTTCCCCCTTCACTGCCACTTCAGCGCAATCGCGCCTGCCCACCAAACCGGGTTGAATGATTGACCCAACCGGGTTGGATTTGCTTTCCTGCTCATCCGACAACCATGAAACACCTGCTGACCGGCCTCTTACTTCTCGCTGCCATTTCGTCTTTTGCTGGATCCGTTCCCGATGAACTCTACGGCGACTGGACACTGGATATCGAATCCGGCGAAGCGGGCTGGCTCCGAATGGCTGACAACAACGGCGAACTTGAAGTCTCCATGATGGTCAATGTTGGATCGGTCAGGCCGCTCAGAGGCGTCGAGGTGAAGGACGGAAAGATCCATGTCCCACTCAAAACCTATCGTGAAAAAGGCAAAGAGGGAGCCATTCTTTCCACCAATCGCGCCGAGATCTGGTCTGAGAACGGAGAGCTCACGGGAATGATTTTTACCCATTTTCCTCAGGAGGACCGACACGTCGAAGATCCTTTCACTGGAATCGCAATTCCACCAATGCCACCCGCTCCCGATCTTTCGAAGATCAAATGGGGCCAACCGATCAATCTCTTTAACGGAAAAGACCTCACGGGCTGGGAAGTTCGCCGTCCTGAAAAGATCAATGGCTGGTCGGCCCAGGATGGCTGTCTCGTCAACACCACCCCCAAAACCGACTTCAGCGCGACGGGAGCCTACGCGAATCTCATGACGGTGCCCAAGTTTGAAGACTTCAAACTGCACATCGAATTCAATATCGGCAAAGACCGCAACAGCGGCATCTACGTCCGCGGCCTCTATGAAGCCCAGGTGGTGGATCGCGACAGCCGCATGCAGGGTTTACAGGGCGTTGGATCCATTTTTGGACTGGTCGAACGCACCGAAAATCCCGCCTACGAAGGAGGCAAGTGGCAGACCTACGAAATCACGCTCGTCGACCGCCACATGACCGTGGTTCTCAACGGAGTCACCACCGTCGACAATCAACCTGTCTCCGGCCCGACCCCGGGAGCCGTCAATACCAACCCCATGGCGCCGGGACCAATCTACCTGCAAGGCGACCACACCTCAGTGAAGTATCGCAACATTGTGCTGACGCCAAGAATAAGTGAGTAGTCGACAGTCATTGGCTTCACCTCATTTTCCTTTTATCCTGCTCGCTAGCACTCGCACGTTCTCCAGATTTAGTTTCCCGAAATCTTCGTAGTCATAGTCTTTTTCTGCTTCATCATGACCCGCTTTCTCACCTCAGCTCTTCTCGCCACCACTCTCCCCCTCCTTGCCGAATCCCCTCTCAAACCGGGAGCGGAACTCACCTTGATTTCCGACGAGTTTGAACTCGCCGACGGTCCTTCCTGGGATGGATGGTCGTTAACGATCCCGGATCCTCTCGCCGAACAAACCAAGCGACTCACCGTGTCCAAAGGTGAGTGGCAGGATCAATTCAAAGGCAAGCGCTTCAGCGCCTCCTATTGCAATCATGGACATCACTACTTCGCTGACAATGGCAACGGAGCCATCGCGAAGCGGGACTACCTCACCAAGGAATTCGAAGTGATTCACCAGGAGGACCTCGAGGCTGACAAGACCCGAAAGCCGAACGACCTCGTCGTGGACCGTTCAGGTGGCGTTTACTTCACGCTGACGCGTGCCGGTCAGATCGCCTACATCTCCCCCGACGGTGAATCCTCCATTGCCGCGGAGGGAATCGAGACCGCCAACGGCATCATTCTCAGCCCCGATGAAACCGTTCTCTACGCATCCGAAGCAGCACCCAAGCGGGTTGTCGCCTTCGATGTCGCAGCCGGGGGCAAACTCACCAACCGCCGCCTCTTTGCCACCATGGAAGGTGAGCCGGCAGAGTCCAGGGCCGCTGACGGCATGACCATCGATCGCGCCGGCAATGTCTATTGCGCCGGGCCAACGGACATCTGGGTCTGGAATCCGGATGGCGAACTCATTGAAAAGATCGCCTGCCCCGAGCGCCCGGTGAATCTCACTTTCGGAGGGACCGACTTGCGTGATCTTTACATCACCGGCTTCGGGGGCCTTTACCATCAGCGCATGCGCATCTCCGGCGTCTCGCCTCAACCGCCTGCGGCCTGGTCGGAGCAGGATGCCAAGGTCAAACCAAGCGTGACGATTCCCGATGGCGTCACCCCTCACTATGACATGGCCTACGCAGAATACGGCAATCGCCGGATGCTGGCGGACGTGTTCGTACCGCCCGGCGACGGCCCCTTCCCCGCTGCCATCATTCTTCATGGCGGCGGCTGGCACAGCGGCGACAAGATGAAATTCCGGGCAATGGGTCTTGAGCTCGCCAAGCGCGGCTATGTCACCATGGCAGTCGCTTATCGGCTCAGTGAAGAGGCGAAGTTTCCCGCCAATATTCACGACTGCCATGCCTCGGTCCGCTTTCTCCGCGCCAATGCCAATCTCTACAGCGTCGATCCAGACCGCATCGGTGTTGTCGGAGGATCAGCCGGGGCCCACCTCGCCGGCCTGCTGGCCACGACTGCTGATGTGGAAGAACTTCACGGTGATGGAGGCTACCCCGATGTTTCTTCCCGGGTCCAGGCGGCTGTGGTCATGTCAGGCCCCATGGAAATCGCCACCGGAAGCGTCGCTGAGCGATCCCTTCTCAAAGACAATCCAAAGCCCAACGCGATCTGGCTCTTCGGCGGAAACGTGGAAGAAAAGCCTGAGCTTTACACCCTCGCAGACGCCCATCAACACATCGACGAAAATACCCCACCCATTCTTTTCCAGTATGGCGGCACCGAAGATCCTTCAAAAGTCTACCCGTCCATGGCCAAGCTGAAAGAATTGGGCATCCCCACTCAAGTGTTCTCTCACTACGAAGACGGCAAACACGGCTGCTGGAATCGCCACCCCTGGTTCATGCCCATGGTGGACGACATCGATCAATGGTTTGAGGAGCACCTTTGNCCCCCCGGATCACCGCGACCGCATGATTTCGCTCGTCATCACTTCGACGACGAGCGTTTCAAACCCGTAGTCGTCTTCTTTCACCTTCTCGTGAATGTCATCGATGATATAGCGATCGACCGGCTCCATATGACGTCCGGTGGAGTAGCTGAGCAGTTTGGAAATCAGTCCACGAGTGAAGGCATCCTTGCGAGTGTCGACAAGGACCTGCTTGAATTCCCTGAAATTCTCGAACGTTTCGCCGGAAGCGAACTCACCTGACGCATCCACCTTGAGACCACCACCGTCGCCTCCCGGATAACGGTCCCGCCATCGTCCGATTGGATCGAAGGTCTCGAGGGGAAAGCCAAGCGGATCAATCTTGCGATGACATTCGGCACAGGCCTTGTCTTCGCGATGCTTCTTCAACTTTTCGCGAATCGTGGTCGCGCCGCGCGTGTCCGCATCGATGTCCGGCACTTCATCGGGCGGCGGAGGTGGTTTCACCCCGAGAATGTTTTCCCATACCCACACGCCCCGGGTGATCGGTGAGGTGTCGACTCCATTAGCACTCACCGTCAACACACCAGCCATGCCAAGCACCCCGCCCCGCCTCGCGTTCTCTTTCAGGCTCACTTTCTCGAACCCGTCAGCCAGACGCATCGTCTCTTTCTCGGGAAGTTGATACAAACCGGCCAGGTACTTATCCACGAAGGTGTAGTCAGCGTTGATGAAGTCCGCGACCGAACGGTTTTCCTCGAGCACGTGTGCGAAAAACAGCCGGGCTTCCTCTCTCATCGAAGCAGGAAGATTCTGATAATAGTAGAGCCCTGCTGCACCCCGTGGAGGGGGCTGTGAACCGATTTCACGCAGGTTCAACCAACTGTCGAGGAAGCCCTCAACCAACCCGGCGGAATTCTCATGAGCGAGGAGGCGGCGCACCTGGCGCTCCAGTTTCTCTTCTTTCAGAAGCTCCCCGGATCGGGCCGATGCCATCAATGCTTCGTCGGGAGGCAAGGCCCAGAGCGCATACGAAAGCCTCGAGGCCAGATCATAGGCACCCAGCTCCACTTGTTCCTCGTCGGTCACCTCGGCGAGGTAGATAAATGACGGTGAGCAAAGGATCATTTTCACAGTATCCAAAGCTGCTTCACGTGGAGTTGCTTTTTCGCTCAGTCGCTTTTGATAAGCCGCCTCGATTCGCTTGCGATCCGACTCATTCAGCGGACGTCGAAAGGCCCGTTCACCGAAGGCAAACAACTGATCCTTCGCTTTATCATGCTGGAACCCGTTCTTTCCGAAAACCGCAATCTCTTCCTTCGTTCCCCCGGGCTCTGGAAGCGGCCCGTGGATCTTGATTTCGTCGATGCGAATGTGAGGCAACGCTCCTTCGCGAAGTATGTGCGCACGGCGCACCCCCGACTTGAATTTCTTCGGATCAAACTCATCCTCGTAGCGCTTGTTCACCGTGATCACCGAAGCCCGCGACTCCCACGGACCATTGGGAAAGATGAAACGAGGCGTCTGTCCTTTCTCAAGCCACACGCGGAACTTAAGCCACTCCTGCTTGTCATCCGGCACCGCTTTCTGACCCAGCAGTGGCTCGATCGCCTGCGGGTAATGAATATGCCCTTTTGTTACATCGCCCGGCACCACACCAAGCAGAAAGGGCTCTGAGAAATCGATCTTGAAGATCTTCGGCTCATAATGCGTGTCGCGATGATAGGCCTGCGCCAATGCGCTGATCTCGTAGTAACCGGACACCGGCACGCCTTCGAGGAAATCTTCAATATGACCATAGCCTCCCTGACGAGTGTCCGTGTTAGGCTGTTCGTAGAGGCAGAGGTAGCCAAACTTAAACACGCTGCCGTGCGCGCTGGTCAGCTCCTCATACTGTCGGAAATTGTCAGTAAAATGCCAGGTTTTGGGCTCCATCTCCGGTTTACCAAGACGAAGATCGACGAGCCGGTTGGCCGCCTGAAAATACTGGTCTAACAAGAACCCTGATGTCACCAGCGTTGCACCGATGGTATCGATGTGCTCACTCGTTTTCTCTTTCGGAAAATCCGCAGTCAGCCCGAGCGTGTCAACGCGCCGGTCAAAAAGTTCCTCGAGCGTGTTTTCGTATTCTCGCATCGATAGTCTTCGCATTACGGTGCGGCCAGAGGCATGCCCTTCAAGATTCCCACGCAGACCCTCAACTTTCTCGCGTAAAGCTCTCACCACTGCGATGCGCTCTTCATCTGAAGGTTGATCCGCTTTCTTCGGCGGCATCTCCTTGAGCGTGACCTGGTCGATGATCTCCTGCGCAGTGATCAGGTCGAACTCCTTCTGCAACGGCAGTTCGAAGGCTTCGAAATCGCGATCCGCCTTCTGAACCGCGGAGTCGTGGCATTCAAGACAATAGTTCCCGATAAACTGATAGACAATACGCTCGGTATCTTTCGACTCATCAGTCGCACAGCAGATACCGGCCACCAAAAGCGGCCAAAATCGGAGAAGTGATTTCATCTAGGAAAAGGTTCCCGTGCTGGTGCCAAAGGCATCCACCTCAAGTCCCATGCGCTGCGCCATCTCAAGATAGAGATTGCAGAGCGGCACCTTGTTGGGTCCGTTTGCCTCCACCTTCTTGAACTCACCATGGCGATAGCCCCCACCCGCCAGAATGATGGGCAGGTCGGTGTTCTTGTGAGAGGCACCATTACCCATACCGCTGCCGAAAAGGACAGCCGTGGAATCGAGCAGGGTTTTCTCGCCATCCTGTATTCCGGAAAGTCGAGTCAGGAACTTGTTGAAGTGCTCGATCTGGTAGGTCTCCAGGGTGATCAGGTGAGCGATGTTTTTCTCATCGTTTCCGTGATGGGACAGACCGTGATAGGACTTGTCGATTCCGAGGTCCTGCGGAAGAAAACATCCTCCAATCTCCAAAGTCGCAACGCGGGTCGAATCCGTCTGCAGAGCCAGCGCGATCAATTCATACAACATCGACAGGTCATTCACCGTGCTGACATTGGCCGGCTTATCAAACGGAGCCCCCGGCTTGGGATGGTCCGCCCAGCGCCGTCGCATTTCGAGGCGCTTCTCCACATCGCGAATCGAAGTGAGGTATTCGTCGAGCTTCTCCTTATCCTCACGATTGACCTTTCCATTCAGCCGGTTGGCATCCTCAAGAATGGAATCGAGAATCGATGCCTGGAGGGAGTTCTCTTTCGCCCGTTGCGCTTTTCGCTCCGGTGAATCACTGACAAAGAGCTTCTCAAATAAGTCGGCCGGCCCCGTGATCGGAGGCACTCGAACCCCGGACCGCGTCCAGGCGATCTGGCAGCCGCCGTGAATTCCTCCCTCGGAACCAACGGTCAGCGAAGGGAAACGAGTCTGGGTCCCGATCTCATCGGCAATGAACTGATCAATGGTCACGTTTCCGTCCGGCCGATTCTGTGCTTCAGAATTCAGAACACCGGAAAGAAAGGAGTGCACCGCAAAGTGTCCACCCTTGATCCCATGGTCGAGCCCGCGGTAGACCGTCATATGCTCCCGATTGTCGGTCAACGGCTTGAGCAGGGACGTTGCTTCGTATCCCTTGCCGGCCGTTTCCGGAAAAAGCGATTTGGTTTGGAATCCGAGGAGATTGCCGACTGCCACAAACCTGGAAGCGCCTACGCCCGCTCCACTCGTGGCCTCAACTGCAGCGCTGCCTTCCACGGATTTGGCCATCAGTGATGGCAAATTAGGAAGAGCTACGGAAGCTCCGAGAGCCTGGAGAACAAATCGGCGTCGATTTAGGGGGTCAGCCATTGCACAGCGTCTATTCACTGAAGGCTTTGCGCAAGAAGGGGCGGAGGCGCAAAAGCGTGTCAACCGCATGATCCCTGGTTGCTTCTATCTCGCGCAATAGACCAGGCGCTCAACTGTTCACAGACTGGCAAAAAATCCGTAAGCAGCAAAAACGAGGACTAGAAGATTCCCAAGTTCTTATCTATGGTGGCAAATCTCCGGCGCTGACCGCCCTGCGCGCCATTTTCCTGAGGATGAAGGAGTTGATCATAGATATTTTCAAATATGGTTGGAAGCCCATCGGCGGAGCGGTGCTGGGCATCATCGTCCTTGTCTATTTGGCTCGAAAAATCATCGACGCCCGTCGTCGCCACCTAAGGGCATTAGAAAGAGCCAACGCACCGGGCCCCCAACCGATCGCCGACCTGGATCTGGAGTTGGACAAAAGGGACAAATCGCGCCCCAAGGACTCCCGGGAAATCGATCTCCCCAAAAGGAAAAAGAAGCCCGACAAGACGGCGGCAAAGGAGAAAAAAGAACAACTGTCCAACGAACTCGACGACCTCCTCGAATCGGGTTCCGGAAAGAAAAAGACGAAGAAGCCTTCTTCATCTGAACCCCAAGGGAAAAAAGCCTCGACCAGTTCGGCGGCAAAATCGGAAAAAAGCAGTCCTCCAAAGAAGAAAGCTGCGACAACCAGGCCCAAGAAAAAAACCGTCACCAAGGAGGAACTTAAAAAGTCCCTCAAGGAGGAACTGAAGGCCGAATTGAGGGCTGAGCTGAAAGCAGAACTGAAGGCTGAGATCGAAGCCGAGCCCCCCCCTGAACCGCGACCAAAGCGAAAGAAGCCACCAACCCAGCACGGAGAGCTAGAACCCGCCTTCACGATCGATCCGGCTGCCGTGGACCATATCCGCCCCAATCGTCGTCGTTCCATGGCTCAATCTGAGCCGGAGCCGAAAGTGGCCGCCGAAACCCGCGAAGTCACGCCAACAGGCTCTCCGGATACGGCACCGATTGCGCCATCGACATCCGAAAGGGAGCCGGAACCGGAAGAAGCCGTTGAACCAGTCGCGGCGCCGATCGAACCAGCTGAAGAAGCGGCACCCCTGCAGCCCGATCACACGGCTCCTCTCAAACCCCGCCCAATCTCCCCGGTGGCACCGGCGCCCGCACCAGTTTCTCCCTCACCTGCACCTGCTTCTCCGGCACCGGCTCCGGTTTCTCCCGGCCCGGTTCGCCCTCAACAGCCTGCCCCGGTCGCGCCGTCCGCGGTCGCCCCAACAGCCCTCCCGGCTCAAACGAGCACCACCACTCCCAAATCCTTTGAAACTCCCGAACCCGCAGCTCCAAAGGGCTTGCTCGGGCGTTTCTTCAAACCGAAGGATCCCCGGGAACACATCGGCGAACGCCTCGCCATCAAGCGCGGCAAACTGAAGGGGCGCTATGGCACCATCGTTTCCGTAGAAGGCAACGTCGTCACGATCTCCGACAAGTCCGGCAAAACCACTACCGTCGATGCCGGGGATTTTTGATCCGGTCGACCGTCCAGCATCATGCAAATCCCCGCCCTGCTTTCATTGCTCCTGCTCGCTGCGACAACAGCTCCTGCCCATCACCGTGTTTCCTGCGAGCCCCACCAACCGCTTCGGAAGACCACTTTTCCGGGGACTCCGGCACAGCGACACTCCGGAAGCTACGCTCGTCAGAATGCGTTTCGTTGATCCGGAAGGCAACGCTGCCGCAAAGCGGGCTCATCATGTCGGTGCCGTCAACACGGCAGGCCTCAAATCCGAGTAGCACGCCTCGCCAATAGACAGCACTTCTGCAATTCGGCGATTGGATAATTTCCGCAAACAAATCGCAACACGGATCCGAAAAAGGTCGGCATCCAGCCCTTGCCCGCATTTCGTATCTGGGTTACGTCATGGCTTCCGAGGCTTCTATTCCGATTTAATGACCGATCACTCCGATCCAAATCAAAACAAGCGTAGCATCGTCGATTTCGTTTACGACGGGATCGGTTCGCTTCTTCCCGGATGCTCAACGGCACTTGATCTCGTTGAGAAGGGCATTGAACAGCCACTCACCCTCAGGGAGAAGTTTGTTCTATTTTACAATTCCCCGCTCTGCCTTCACTGCAACTGCAACCGAGAGCGCTTCGACATTGAGCGCGAAAAGCTTCGGGAGATTGAGAAAAAACGCCGTGAAAGTTAATTTGTGACCAGAAGGAGCAAATTGGTATTCTCTCGTAGAGAAGAGCCAATGAACGCTCCCGACGAACAATTTATCACCCAGCTGACCAATTGGCAGAACCGCCTCTTCGGTTATTTGGTCACTATACTGGGAAACGTGCACGACGCGCACGATGTGCTCCAGGAGACCAACCTCGTCATGTGGCGCAAGGTGGACGAATTCGAGCCCGGCACCAATTTCGGGGCATGGGCCAGGAAATGCGCCTACTTTCAGGCGCGCGCTTTTCTACGCGACCGCAAACGCGATCGCCATCTCTTCGACGATGATGTCATTGCCCGCCTCGCCGAAGACGACGAAACCCAACTGGCCCTGGCCGAAGATGAAGAAAAAGAAATCGCCCTGCGGGAATGCCTCGCCGAGCTGCCCGATGATCATCGCAAACTGATCCGGGATCGCTACCGCAGCGAACTGCCCATCCCCGAACTGGCCAAACGCTTCGGCAAAAAAGCCAGCGCCACCAAGATGACCCTGATGCGCCTGCGGCAATCCCTGCTCGTCTGCATCGAGGGCAAACTGAAGGAGGCCCCATTCAACTCACGAGTGGACTTGCCCAGATTGAGTTCATCGACGGCGCCACTGTGATTCTCGAGGGCCCGGCCGAACTCGATATCGAATCCCCGACCAAGGCGATCTTCCGCAACGGCCGCTTGAGAGCCTTTGTCACCGAGCCCGCCCGCGGGTTTATCATCGAAGGCCCGTCCTACGATGCGGTCGATCTCGGCACGGAGTTCGCCATGAGCGTGGACGCCAACGGAGAAAGTGAAATTCACGTCATTGATGGCGAGGTCGCCGTGCACGAAAAAGGCGGGGAAGAACTCGCTCTACTGACCGCGGGCAAGGCCACTCGTCTCGACCGCGATCAGCCTGACATGGAAGCCATCGATCTCGACGACTCCAATTTCGTCGATCGCCAGGCCATGCTCCAGATGAGCGACGAGGCCGCCCGCATCACCCACTACCTCAACGGCGAAGCGGTCGCCACGGCTTCAACCAACCGGCATGTCCCGGTCGCATTCGGCCCCTCGGAAATCGGCAACTGGCAACACCACCCCGAGTCCAATGCCGCCGTTCGCCGCTTCAACGGACGCGTCGACGAATTTCTCATCTCGCGCCGGGCCTACTCGGTGAGCGAAATCCAGACCCTTTGCGAAACCGGGACACCCTACCGTTAATTTTCTTACGGAACTTTGTGACCGCTAACGCGTCACTGGTATTCCCTGCTGACCAGCGAACCTTGACCCCTGCCCATGAGTTTTCAGCCCGCCCCTAAACTCGCGCTTGCCGCC
>JABSSQ010000150.1 GCA_013213905.1 Verrucomicrobiales bacterium
CGGCTTCGGTAGCGTCATGGTTTCTCCACCCGCCGTCACCGCACCTTCCTGCATCACCTCGAGTAGTGCTGCCTGTGTTTTTGGAGTGGCACGGTTCACCTCGTCGACGAGAACCAGGTTGGCGAATACCGGCCCCGGTTCGAAGTCCATCACCCTGCGACCTTCTTCGTTTTCGTTCACGATGTGAGTGCCGAGAATATCGGCAGGCATCAGATCCGGTGTACACTGAATCCGACCGGGCTTCAGCCCCATCGCCTTGGAAAGCGTCTGAACCAGAAAGGTCTTACCCAGCCCGGGAACGCCTTCCAGAAGGACGTGCCCCCGCGCAAATACAGCCACCAGCGTATCCGAAAGAAGTTCATCGTAGCCGACGATCGCTTTCTGAATTTCTGCCTTCAGCTCGGCAAACTTCTCCTGAAATCGTTCAAGATTCTGTTCCAGTTCTTTCGTTTCACTCATTCTGTTTAAACTCTAACAAGACAGCGGCTCATCATTCTTCTTCTTTCTCGAACTGCTGTCGGATCGCGGAAAAATAGCGAACCACCTGCTGGCGCCTTGATAACGGCAGCGACTTACCGTCCAGGGCCTGCTCTTCGACGGCGATGAACTCGGCAGCAATGTCACGGCGACTTCTCGTGACCTCTTCCTGGCGAATCTCGCCATCAACTGCGCGGAATGTCGATTCGCCGTCATCGTTGATCTGCGCCACCACCTGGGAATCGTTCCCGGCCTCATGGATTGCCGACTCGGTATCCACCAGTTCTGCGGTTCCCGTTCCTGCTTGATCGCCTCCCTGTCCGGAAATATTCGAGTCTCCGGGTTGTCCACCCGGAGCATTAATGGCACTCCCCGCCTCGGAATCCCCCGGAGCCATGCCCGGGATGGGCGCCTGCAGAGAACTCCCGCCACCCGGCTCCCCCGAATCATTCGCCGCCAACGAACCTCCCGCACCATTGGGGTCGCCCTGACCGGGGATTGGTGCTTTTAAAGCTTGCTGTCCGCCGCCCTCACCGGACGGGTCATCCTGCGAAGTTCCCGGTACCGGAGGCGCCTTGATTTCTCCCTCGCCCCCAGCAAGGCCGGGAAGTTCCTCTCCCCCCTGGGCTGCAGCTTCCTGCGGAGGTTTCATCTCGCTGAGTCCCTGGGGCATTTCATCACTTTCCAGCCCTTTTAGTCCCTCAGGAATGGCCCGCTCACTTTGTCTGGATGCAGCCAGTTCCTCCATCTTCTCAAGTTCCTTCCCGCTAATCTCCCCCCCTGCGTCACGCATTGCTTCAGCAAGATCCTCTAGCTTTTTCCGCGCTTCCTCCCTCTCCTGAATCAGAAGGAAGTGTTTTGCCAACTCTTCAAATTCGCGAGCGGCCTGGAGGGGCTGCCTGGCATTCATCCCGTTCGAAGCATTTCCGAACCTTTCCCCAACCGGCCGCGCCTCGTCTGATTCATCACCGGATTTCGAGATATTTGACAGGCTGCGCCCCATTCTCTCTTCCAGCTCCGAACTCAAAGAATCGGACTCGAGCAAAGCCTGCAATGATAAAGCCTCACCGGCAACGCTCTCTGCATTCTTATCACGCACAGCGACCGCCATGTCGGCCGTATCGGGATGATCCGCCATGGCCTTGATCATGGCCTCAGATGCCCAAACCTCTTCACCATCCCCGATGCTCCGTGCCATTCGCTCCACCGCCCGGGCTCGGGCTTCCAGCGCCTCAAGCATTTCGCCAGTAGTGAGGCCCTCTGCCTCCTCCAACTGCGAAGTCATCTGGTCCACATCCACACGCAATTGCTCCAACTCCTTCTGTTCCTCTTCGGTAAGCGAAGTCAGGTTATCGAGTTGTCGGGCCTCACGTTTGATTTCTTCAGCCTGACCACTGGCAGCTTCGACCATCTCATCTGACAGAGCACTGTCAGCCGCGCTGGGAACAGGTCGCAGAATCGGAGCCACCGAAAAGATCAGCGCAAGCGCAGGCAACACCCAGGCTGCTTTCAAACTGGGTAGAGGCGTCGATTCCGGAAACGCAGCGAGAGCCTGTTCGAGAGAGTTCCCTGCCCTCTCAATGTGCAATTCTTCACCCACCCCGCGATTATCCTGATTCAGGAACGCCCAGGCGGAGGCAAAACGATCTTTCCAGGCACCGCTGTGATCGAGCGTTACCAGAGCCTCAAGAACTTCAGGCGCACGCTTCACCATCAATACAGCTCCCACCACAACCCAAAGACCGAAGAGAGCCAGAAGGGGCAACACCTCGAGCGAAGTCCATCCGAAAACCTGCCGAAGCACGGCGACGAGAGCAATACCGGCAACTCCGATCACCCAATGACTCCGCTTCACCCAGTTGGCAAAATCCACCAACCCGATCCGGCGTTTTACCACCGCGGAAGCATCCAGATAGGCTTTAAGCTGTTGGTCGTTGTCCAAATAGTTGAGGGTCTGAGGTCGAAAAACATTTCCACCCCGCAGTAGAGGATCTCAGTTCAAGTTCGACAGAATCCGTTCCAGCCGCCGACTCACCTCCGGATCCTTAGCCGTGGCAAGTTCCCGTTGCAGCACCGGGCGCGCAAGGTAACCGAATGCGCCCAGTTCCCTTGTCGCCTTCTCCCTGACCGACCACTCCCGGGCCCCCAGCAGGGAAATCAGATTCTTAATCGCTTCCAGTGACTCCTGATCCGGGAGCGGCCACGGCGTGTCGATTCGCTCAATGTCCTCCAGGGGAATCTTCCAGTTCCGGCCTGCCACTTTCATTGAAAGTGCATCGAGCCTGACAAAACCACTAACAATACCGCCGTCCCACTGCAGAATCTCAAACGCAGGAACTCGCTCAGGCATTCCTCCCGCACCCAGCGCAGTGCGTTCCACTCTCTTGATCTGGCGTATTTTGGAGGTGGCCGTCTCAATCAAAACACCGTCGCTCACGATCGGAAGTGTCGTGTTGCCAATGTCTCCGACAATCATCTGGCCGCCCCCGGCCCGAACCACTGCCTTCATACCCGCATCCAGCACACGGCTGGCCTGCTTTCGATCATTGAGGGTCGTGACTTCCTTCACATCACGGGGATTCAAGATGACATTCCCGAGCAATTCAGATTCGAATGGAACCTCGCTTCCACCGAGAAACACCCGGCATTGAGTTCCGTCGATCAACTCTACCAAGTGTCCTGCGCTGTTTTCGCCGACAGGCCCAAGCCACGTCAGGTCGTCGAGCGATACCGGGAGTTCTCCCCACGGAGTTACTCCCGTTAATTTGAGCGCACTGGAATCGGCCACTCGCAACCGGTCACCCGAAAACGTTTCAATCATGGCCAGTCCACTCTCCCGCCAGTCGACATCAGCCTCAGCATTCCCCATGACGAGCCGATCAAGCGAATCAACCTGGATATCAACTCTTCCTCCGCCCGCTTGCGTGAAACTCAGCCCGGGAAGTGCAATGTCCGCTGAAAAGATCTGTCCGTCCCGGAGATAAATCCGGGGCCTACCGGAAAGTGCTCCCTGCATGCCGACTATCGCCGCCACCGATGAAAGCGGAACACTGACTTCGCCGTATGGCCCGTCTGCCGAAATTTCTCCGCCCTCGGCAGTACCAACAAGGCGAGTCTTCTCTCCGATCGCAAGAATATCCCGCAAGCCTCGCTCGACGCCGAGCGCATCTACACCGATTCCGGTGTCGCGATCTTGTTCGAGACTTCCACCAACGTTCACAAGAAAATCAGACCACTCTTCACCTGAAGCCTGCCCGGCAAGAGCGTCGAGAGACACCGGCTCAAAAAGACTCAGCAGGCTCTGCCTGTCAAAGTTCTGCGGAATGGGCACCTGCGCTACGCCGTGCAGAAGCGAAGCCGATTCACCTGACTCCAACCGAAGGCGATATTGAAACGTCAGTCCAAAGCGATTCTGAGACGATATTCCCGGACGAACCGGATTGCCCTTTCCAGCCAGGCCGAATACGAATGCACGGTTTGCCTGTCCCGGCCCCGGGCTAACTACGATTCCGGTTTCACTGGCATCCAGGATCACCGGCTCGGTCCTACCTCGATTGGAAACGAAGGTCTGGTAGTTGCCGGAAAAGTTTGTCTTGAGAAACACATCCAGCACCACGTCCCGCGAAGAGCCGTTGTAAAAGAACTCCACGTAACGCAGGACCCCGGCATCACCTAACAACCGCACACGACGCTGCACCTCAACACCGGGCAGATCAGCCAACGGTTGTCCGAAAACCACGACCTCGGCACCATCCGAAGTCATCAACGGCTGAAAAGGAACCAACTCCTGCCCATTAATTTCCAGGGCAAGCCCATGGTTCACCATGGTACTCCCCACCCGTCCAATCGACCCGTCTGCGCCGATATCCCACGAGTTTCCAGCCTTGTCGGTCCTCACTCCCATCGCAGCCGGAACCAGGGCGTCCCTGCTTTCCAGGGCAGTGGGTTCCTGGGCGAGCAAGGGGAACGCAGCGAAAAGCAAGGCACTTCCTAGGACAAGTCGAGCTACGCTCTTAAGAAATATGTCAGGACGTGCTCTCATCATTCCGATTGCGCAGCCTTCCTTTGAAAATCCAGCAGATGATGGACAGGAACTCTGTCCACTTCGCTTGCCTCAAGCTCCACGAAACCATTTGTCACTTCGCCGACGACGGAGTCGCCATTCGCGAGCACAACTACAAACTCAGCCCCCATCTGCCCGCCTTCAGAAATCGAACGCTTCATCCTGACAATCTGCTCAACAGGAAGACGCATCAATGAGCCCTCAACACTCAAATTGACAGCGGTGTCCCTGAAGCTTCCCGCTACCACATTGTTGCCAACCAGGAGAAACGCAGATTCAGGGACATCCCCGGGCACTTCAGACAGTTCAATCCATTCCGAGGAACTCTCGCTCCCTTTATAACTCTCTGCATTGGCCGTCCACAGACGTCGCAGACTCAGCGATGATACCTCCACGTTTTCTCCTGATGACAGGGTCAGAGGCAACGGCATGTCCTGCAAAAACACAGAAAGTCGGGATCCGTTCTTGAGCCGAATCCCCATCTGCGCGTTGGGTTTCACTTCGTAGCCGGCCTCTACAATCTCTGAAAGAGGGATCTCCAATTCACCCCACGCTGTGTAGCCCTTTAAAAACAACTCCTCCGCCCCTGACAGGGCAAACACAGAACCGTCTCGCAATTCAGCAAACACCTCTGCATTGTCCGGCGGTGCACCGTCGGACTTACCCGTTCTGAAAAGCAGTAGATTCAAAAGCTTCAGGTCTATTTCCTGCGCTTCACCTTCGCCGAGGGAGAGAAGCAATCGCGTTTCACCACCCACACCGGACAGAACAGTGCCGTTGCGGAAATAGACCATCTGCGATCTGCCAAAGCCGCCCCCTCCTTTGATGGCTGCGACATTTGCCAGTGCGACTTCCTGTGCACCCAAATGCCCGGCTTCGAATTGAATGTTGCCGGCGACATCTACCGTGCCGGCCACCTGGTTAACCGTGCTGATCCATAGCAGTTCCTCACTCCTTCGGTGAATCCCCACCCGATCGATTA
>JABSSQ010000151.1 GCA_013213905.1 Verrucomicrobiales bacterium
GCCTGTGCCAAACAACTGGCTCCCCTGAATCTTCCTATGGCCCCGGAGAAACTCTCGAGTGCCACAATGCCAGAGGCTGGTTTCCCCTACCGACAAAAAGGCGATGCTGAAATTCACAGCATCGGCTTCCCGAAAAGTTTGAGCCTTAAGCTTAACGCCGTCGGCCGTCTTTGCCCTGAAAGACAAGGAAACCTCCCTGGTAAAACTTGGAACCAGCATTAAACGGCTTCAGCGCTGCTCCATCAATCGTCTCAGGCGCCGCGTTAGAACCGGCATAGGGAGCTCCTGCCTGGGATTGTACGACAGCGGAGGCTGTTGAAGGATCCTGAGCTGGGCGACTTACCGTGGCCTTTTGCTCCTTCGCTTCTCGACGAGCATCAGCTTTTGCGTGGCGAATCTTCATCTGGTTCACGCGACGATTTCTCCAGCGCTCAAACCAGCGAACCTGATCCGGAGTGCGGATATCAGGCAACGGAGGCAAAATTGACGAAGCATCATCAATATCATTAGCCCGAACCTCAGATGCCGGGCCACTGATGATCACTCCGGCTACCAGCAGCGTGGCGGCCAGAAGAGAACACCGGGAAAAACTACGGTTCATTAGTTCCATATCACTTGAGAAAAAACGGAGCATCAACTATTCACAATCTGAGCAATTCGTCTATTCGAATCCTGTCACGGGTTTGCGACTTCCGGATTGGATCCGGGCACTCCAAAAAGACGGCGGCGAAGGCTCTCCTCTGCCTCTTCGGGACTCCCCACCTCCATTTCCCCTGCAATGCCGCCAATCAAACTCGGGACGAAAAGGGCATCGAGACTGCCCTCTGCGAAATTGAAGTCGGTGTCTCCGTTCGCATCCCCTCCATTAACTGAATCGCTCAAAGAAGACCCAACCTGGTAAACATTCCCATCGGCGTCAGTGTAGTAAAGGAAGGACCCCTCATCCGGACTCTCCGCGGCAGACGCGTCGAGAAATAAGCCAGTGAAAATCAACTGCTGCGCAGGATCAAGAAAATTTGGTGCCGGTGGTGCCGGTGGTGCCGGTGGTGCCGGTGGCACTGGGGGCCCGGGAACCTCATTCGTGGCGTAGTAGATGTTGTAAGCGCCAATACCGTTACTCGGGAACGCTCCAACAGGGGTGAAGGTAGCGGTCGGCTCCCCAAAGTCCCCTTCGGAAAGAAGGCTCTCTGCACCGATTTGCTCATCAGCACGGGTACCGTCGGGAGTCGGAGTGCGAGTATAGGTCGCATCATTAAGGATTGTTCCCTGACCGATGAGGTTATCCGCAGGACTTGGCGCATAGATCCGAAGATCATTTCCTCGAACGTCACCAAACCAAGCCGAAGTAAGACGCGAATCGATCCCTCCTGCACTTCTCGTAGTAATGATAGATCCAGAGAAAGGTTCCCCAGTCTCGCGTCCCACCGCAATAAAAGTATTGCCGGATTTCGACTTACTCCCGGTATGTGCCGATTCAAGCGGATCCAGGTGGCCGATCAATCCACCTTCACTAACAAGATCGGATCCCGCAAAAACTGCGATATCTCCGTTCCAAGTGCCGGCGGCAGGGGTGCGAGAGCTAAGCGCATCTCCGTGACCAATTTTTGAGTAGTTCCCCGTTGAGGTAACCGGGGAAGTTCCATTAACGTTATTGTAGTTGATACCAGTGGTATCCCGAAGCAGGATTGAAGTCCCCGCGACTACACTGATGTCCCCTGTCGCATTAATGTCGGTAGTGTGTGAGCCACCGTGACCAATTTGAGTGTAGGCATCACGAGTACCCTGTCCGCTTAAGAGGTTAATGCTCTGAGCAGCCGCGACATTTATATTCCCTTGAGTCGTTGAATCACGGAAAATAGAGGCATGTCCGATTTTTGAATACATCATCTGCACCTGACCCGCCACACTGGTGACCTCGCTGCCGGAACCACCCTGCAAGTCAATTGAACCGCCCGAGAACAGAGTTACATCACCCACCACGGTGGAACCACCACCGACGTTGACACCAGAGTTGACTCCGCCATGACCAAATTGGGAAATAGCGTAACGCCCTCCACCGGCTCTCAAATTCACATCACCGCCAGCATTCAGGAATAGATCGCCATCGAAACCAGATTCAATATTACTACCTCCGTGTCCGATCATGGCGTATAGGAAGTCGAAGTACTCATAATTGCCAATACGAGGTACGGTTGGAGGTGTGGGCAGCTGGGGAAGTGGACTAGCCAATACGTTCACATCTCCACCGCTACCTGTTGTGATGGTAATATCTCCATAGGTGATAGACTGATCCGACAGCGTGCGAACTGGATTTGTATCATTGTGCCCGCCGTGACCAATCTTGGCGAAAGACCTCTGCGCACGAAGTTTAACGGGCCGCATCCCCATATTCTCCCGCGCCAGTCCAACTACTTGAGGAGCAGTAACATTGAGACCTCCAGAAGAGTCCACCAAACCGGTATTGATCACGATATCAGACGGACCGTGGGCACCAAATCCCCTACCTTCACTGTTACCATTAAACTGCCAACTGCGATCACCAGAAGCGAAGCGACGACTCGGAACTAGAACCGGAACCTGTTCGAAGATCGGATCGCCAGTATCTGGATCTAGGTCGGCAACTTCCAATGGCACTGTCATCTGGGGATCTTCCCAGAGAAGATTGCCTGCATTATTAGCAGTGGATGGCACCACCACCGGAATGGTCATCTCGGCGTCTTCCCAAAGAGGATTACCACCCTCATCAAGCGCCTGCGCGGCCTGCACCATGACGGCGTCACCATCATCGAAGCGTTGCTCAGTCACCCAAACTGGAATGGTCATCTCGGCGTCTTCCCACAGAGGATTACCAAGGTCATCAGTCGCCTGAATCAAGGTCGGGATGGTCATCTCGGCGTCATCCCAAAGGGGGTTGCCTTCATCATCCGTAGCCTGCACCGGATCAAAAACCGGGTTTCCGTTACCAGCTTGAACGTTGTTGTCCGTGGCATTCATCAAACCAGAGAGATAGCCGCCATGTCCGATCATAGCGAAATTCTCATTACCGGTTTGCTGAACATTAAAGTTATTTCCACCGTTGTTCAGCCCTTCGAAACCGTAGTCGGCTGAGACAACATTCACAGCACCTCCTGCATCAATTGTTATGCCCCCCCAGTGATCTCCGGAGCTTCGGTAGCCACCGTGCCCGATCATAGCAAAGTTCTGATTGCCTACCACGTTGGCAATCTGGCTGCCCAAACGAGGCTTTGCGCTTACGGTTACAGAACCACCGACATCAAGTGTTATGTCCCCGTGATGACCCCACTCAGTTTCAGCCACAACGACTCCATCTAAGTAGTAATCGGCCACCCGGCTTGTTCCGCCGTGACCTACCATAGCATAGGCCCAAGACTCATCGGCTCCGGAATAGATGCCGAAATCACCACCTGTCTTAATATCGATATCACCGGAAAGGGTCGCGTGCCCGAGTAAACTAGAAAGGTTCACACCGCTGTTCCGATTGACACCCTGCTGACTATCATCATTGTAATTGTAGGTGGCAGTCTGGCCATATCCCCCATGCCCAATCTGAGCATACGAAGCATTATACCCGCCCTGCATCCGCAGTTGCCCACCAGCATCGATGTCAATATCACCATTAAATCGACCACTTGCGTTCCATCCGCCCAATCCAATCTGAACATAGGCGTCGTTGGGTCGTCGAAGATTGTAGTTTCCGGTGGTACGAATCGCGCGATCAAAGATAATATCGCCTCCTGCAACCATCTTAAGGCCACTTTCGGCTGCATTTACGGCATCAAAGGTGTGATTACCATGAGACTGACGTCCTCCGTGCCCGACCTGAGCGTAACCGTTGCCAGCTGAATGGGCATAGAACTCGATACTTCCATTGGTTGCCTCAATGTTGATCGCCCCACTGAATCCAGCCAACTCATCATCCGGAGCAACGGCGAGCTTCACATCAGGCGCCTTGATCACACCTACTGCAAGCGGGTCATTAGGATTATTGGTATGAGGCACGCCAACCAAGGGCTGTTCATCGGCAATTTCTTCTCCTCCGCCAAGAGCATTCTCTACAGCTAGTGTATCCAATTTGCGGCCTGGCAACTCAATCAGTTCGCTCATCGGATCAAAGGGATCTGAAAGGACAAAATCAGCATCGTCGCGAGTAACGACATCGGGGCGAACAGCACCGCTTTGCCAACCGCCATGTCCGACCTGCACGAAGTTACCATTACCTTGCGTGGCTTCATTCGGCCCGGCTGAGGCCCGAACAAACTCTCCAACGGTAATGTTAATGTCTCCGTCCTTGTCGCCAATGACTTGATGGCCGCCATGGCCAATCATAGCAAAAGCCCGAATCACATCGTTTACGTTCGGGCTCGCGATCATATCGATCAGAGCTGCCTCGACTGTAATGTCACCGTCGATATCAATCGGGCGATAGATAAACTCACCATCAACAGTGTTTCCTTGCAGATTGCGTCCACCATGACCAATCATCGTGAAGCCGTCGGTACTTCCGCCCTGCATTACGATGGCGCCGCCAGAGAAAACACTGATATCGCCCGACAATGCGCGACCGTCATTTGCGTTCGCCTGGCCATTACCCCCATGGCCGATCATCGTGTAGGTACCGTTGCCTGCCAGTCCCTTGGAATCGAGAGATATGAGAGACTTCGCGTATACATTGATGTCTCCGGTAGGCCTACGACCGCCATTAAAATTTCGATAGCCAATCTGGGCATAGCGATTGTTCGCACTACCGCCTTTCATATAGATCTCATCAGCAAAAAGGTTGGTTTGTCCGGCTCGGGAGCCGACATCGACCGCGTCGACCCCTTGAAAGTTGATGTAGATATCACCCGTAGGTCCCTGCCCCCAGTCACCGAAGTCACCGTATCCTGGATAATCCACCGCATTGGGATCACCTATTATCCTATCAAAGGTAATCCGGTTCGCATTCGTAAAACGCCCCGTATCCAAACCAGCTCCGGTCATATCATCCACATACGTGGAAGGGTCAAAAATAGCTGGTCGATCAAGAAAGTCCCCCACACCAGTCCAACCGGCAAACATATTGATGTGCCCATTTGCATTACCGCTGTTATTGGTCACCCGGTCATCAACGTAGATATCCCCATGCGCAAAAAACGACAGAGTGCGACCGGCACCCTTTATCAGATCAGCACCCGGCAAAATGTGAATATTGCCCGCCTCTCCCGGATCAGCAGAACCAGAAGTATGAATCACCAAATCATTTACGCCCCATACAGCCAAGAAAGCTGTTCTTTCGATATCAGCGCCAGAACCATCTGCACCGATGGTGACATCGGTGGGATCAAGCAACAACGTTCCTGCATTCCCTAGAGTAGATGCCGTAGAAACAAAGCCACCAAACTTCAAATTCTCTTTGCCTGAAACCTCAACAAACCCGCCATTCGCAGAACCTAAAGCTTGAGCAGAAATTTCTCCGTTATAAAGAGTATCTCCATCGGCCCACACGATCACTGCGCCACCTTTACCTTCTTCACCGTCGGCAATAATGAGCGATCCCTCTTCAACGGTAGTATTCTCTGCATTGGAAATTCCTGCGTCATTTCCCTGAAAGCCACCACCAACTCGGGCGAAACCACCATTAACCTTTCCCGACAAATCGATTTCAGAATTACCGCCGATGGTCACGGATCGGCCCTCAACATCCACGAGGCCACCGTTACCCACATCACCAGTCGCATCAATGCCGCCATCGACGCGAACATTGGACCCTGCCGATAGAGCAACAGAACCTCCGGCAGCACCGGCCACACTAATAGAAGAATTCTTCGCAGTGTAAACGTTTTCGCCGCCAAGCACATTCACTTGCCCTCCGCCCATACCTGGTGAACCAACTGCTTCCAGAGATCCGGCTTCAATATTGATCGAGTTTGCTTCGATATCAATCGCGCCGCCACTACCGTCGTAGTTGCGGGCACTCACCTGGCCGGTATTTACGAAGTTACTCCCACCCGAGGCACGAAGCATGACGCGTCCCCCACGAGTGCTGACGCCATTGGCGCGAATCACTCCCGAGTTTTGAATCCCCACTGATGCAGCGTTACCAGTTGCTTCGAACTGAACGGCTGCTGCATTGACTGTACCGCTGTTAGTAATGCCACCGCCAGAAGCCTCTCCACGCACGGAAATAGTAGCACCGGAAGGACCCTGCTCCAGAAGGATGTCACCGCCCTGTCCAAAAGCGATTGTCCCACCCTCAGCGCTCACCGTGCCTGCATTCTGAAGAAAGTTACCAAGGAGAACCACATCGCCGTTAGCGCTACTGATCGCTCCATAGTTGGTAATACCGGCACCGGAAGTTCCTGTGAAACGCATCGAACCACCGTCGAGGAAGTCATCATCATCGATATTGAGCGTCGACATGGTCAACATGCCGGCGACATCAACGACACCACCAGGACCGACCACGATGCCGTTGGGGTTGATCACCAGGATTGAACCGTTGGCCTGAAGGGTTCCATAAATGGCGGACGGGTTACCGCTGACAACTCGGTTAAGAGCCACTGCGTTAACACCCGGTTGATTGAAAGTTGTTACCTCACCGTTGGCGATCGAGAAGCCCTGCCAGTTAATAATGGCCGTGTTGCTCGTCTGATTGATATTCAGGTTGGCAGTGCCAAGTCCCTGAAAGTTGGCTCCACCTGCTACCACATTCGGTCCGTAAGGATTCGCCTGCAGAGGCACGGGTAGAACAGAAAGCCCGGGTAGGAGGGTTGCCAGAATCAGAGCCTTCAATTTGAAGCTTCTGCGAAGAGTGGGTGCGATTGTCTTCATTGTTAAATCAGAGGTAGATGAGGTAGAGGGTCAGGATTCCCATGGGACGCCATCATCCTTAACAGTATAAACCGTAATGGGATGACAGCATCCGAGGGGGTTGTAAATCCAAAATTCAGGATTTTTAACTCATTTCTAACTGCCTTTGTCATTCATGAGAAAGGCGTGACATCTTTCCGAAATCTTTTTCGGGAAAATATCACGCCAAATACTTCTGAAAGGCTTCCTTGAGTCTTGGAATTCTAGAAATTTAAAGACTCTTAGGGATCTGGGTCCAAAACCCAGTTAGTGAACTTTTCCGAAATATTTTTCGCAGATTGGAGTTTCAGACTCCATTTCCGCTTTTTGCCGCGTAGACGCTGCTGATTCCGCCCATCTGGGGGTACCAGTCGGCACTCTCGAAGCCGTTTGCCTTGATCAGCTCCTGCATGATCTCGCCGGACGGAAACCGCTCAATCGAGTCCCCCAGGTAGGCATAGGCTTCACGATTTCCGGTGAGCCACCCTGCTAATACGGGCAGGACCCGATGCAAATAGAACCGGTAAGCTCGATTCAGAAGTGGATTGGTCGGAAGAGAAAAATCGAGCACGACCAACAGACCTCCCGGTTTCAGCACCCGGGAAAACTCCGAAATCGCATTGGCCCAGTTGGAAATGTTGCGGAGACCGTAGCCAATCGTGAGCGCATCGACCGAATCATCCGGGAGAGGAAGCGCCAACCCGTCAGCGACGATGAGATTCTCCAGCCCCCTCTTTCGCGCTTCAGCCAACATTGGGGCACAGAAGTCAGCACCGATGACCCGGGCATCGGGAGAACCCTTCTGGACCTCAGCGGCCAAATCACCACTCCCGGTCGCGACATCGAGAATGAGATCGGGGTTGGTCTCCGAAACGAGGCGGGAGACCTCTTTTCGCCAAAGCACATCAATCCCGAAACTCAGCACATGATTAGTCAGAACGTAACGCTTCGCGATCGAAGAGAAGGCCCGGTGAACAAAAACCGGATTTTGGTCCTGTGACTCGGAGGGCATTTGATGCCGTATTCCCGGCTGGGAAAAATAAGAAGTGCTCACGAGAGGACTCGAACCTCCACGGGTTTAACCCCACTAGAACCTGAATCTAGCGCGTCTACCAATTCCGCCACGTGAGCAGCTAAAAAATCGGGGCGCTAAGAAACACCGAAAACACCCGATGACAACCGCTTTTATTTGCCGTTCCTATGTTTAGCTGACAGGATCCGCCCATCGACACGACGCCTCTGACAGAAATGAAACTACCGGTGATCCGCTTCCTGCCGGATCCCACTTTTCGCCCGCCTGCGGAACAGATGGCGATGGATCAGGCCGCGTTCGAGTTGACCCGGGAAACAGCCGTTCCCTCGGCCCGTTTTTATCACTGGAACACTCCGGCTGTCACTGTTGGTTACTTTCACCGCTTTGAGGATGGGATCGACTCCAACAATCCCCCAATCCGTCGGTTCACTGGTGGAGGAAAAGTCGAACACGGAGAAGATGCGACCTTCGTGATCTGCTTCCCGGCCAACTCAGCCACTTCCAGACTGAATGGTGATGAAAGATATCGGTGGATCCACACAGCGCTGGCGAGTGCACTGATGAACGCCGGATGCGACGTTGAATTGGAGTCCACTCCCACCGCATCGGGAACCGGCCCCTGCTTCAGCAATCCCGTGACCTGGGATCTGATTGATTCGACCAGCGGAGAGAAAATCGGCGGTGGTGCCCAGCGCCGATCGGCTGGCGCTGTGATGCATCAAGGCAGTGTGAGGCTTCCGGCTAATCTCCGCTCCCCTCAATCCCCCTGGATCCTGGATTTTCTCAATCAAATGGCGGAAACCGTCGAACTCTTCTCTTCCGACGAAGTCGAGAAATTGACCCGAAGTGCTGAATACTGGAATCAAAACCAGTTCGCAACCGCCGACTGGAACAAGTGGCCAAACCCCGCCAACGCCTGACCGGCTTTAATTTTGTTGTGTGACATGCCGCATATTATGGTAATAGGAAATTTCGGTGAAGTTCAGGGTCACTGGTTATCAGCCCCCCTTAATCAACTCCACCGGTCACTGGATTGATTTATGCAGAGCTGGTTTAAGTTTGAACTCGATGGCGAAACCTGCCGCGTTGAGAGCGAAAGCACCCATCGCACGCTGGCTGCTTTCCTCTCAGAGCTTGATCCCTGCTTTGCACGTTTTGCGACGGATGCTTCGTGGCGGGGCGGCCATCTCGTGGTCCTCGGCGACATCGAGGGAGATCGTCATCGCTTCCGCGTCGTCGATGCCCAACTTCTCATACTTCCGATGCTGGCCGGCCGGCAGATCTGGACACCGGAAGGCATTCGCAATGCAGAACCCGATCACCCCGTCAACCTCGCCCTGCAGCGCGGTCATCTTGAGTGCGGACAAGCTCGTGGCGATGGCCTCGTCGCGCTTCTCTTTGAAGGTTACTACCGACCCGACCTCCGCCGCCAGGGACAGATCAATGACCAGTTCGATGCCATTGTGACACGGAGCGCCAACGTTCCGGCAATCCGCGAAGTGGCCGCCCAGGTCTTTGCCTCTACCGAACAACTGCGTCACGAGGCGGCCCTAAAGGCGGAAAAATCCGGGGAGGAAAGCACCGTCTGGACAGGTCGGAAGGATATCTTCGGGGACCGCTTCACCAAGGGGCTCTTCCAGATCAAATCACGCGCCTCACTCTCATATGTAGACGATGCCAAGCGCCGCTTCTACCGCCCCGTAAATCTTGTCGAACTGCTAAAGTTGAAAAGGGAATACCCCGGCTCTCAACTGATTGCCGGAGGAACCGAACTCACCCAGCGTGGCGGGGAGGCCGAATGGGCCAATCTCATCTCCCTCGAAGGGGTTAAGGAGCTGAACGATATCATCACCACTGAAGAGGCTTGGGAAATAGGGGGCGCGGTTCCCCTCACCGAAATTGCGGAACAGATTGGGCGTGAATGTCAGGCATTCAACAAGATCATGCGTCGTTTCGGTTCACGAGCGGTTCGCAACCGCGCCACTCTAGGCGGCTATCTTGCCACCGCCTGGGAAACGGGCCAGCTCACCCCGCTTCTCATGGCATTGAACGCCCGCGTCATCCTTCTGTCCGAAGAAGGAGAACGTGACGCTCCCATCGCCAACTTTTACACCGAAGGTGGAGGCACTATCCTCAGCCCTAACGAAGTCATACGGAGCGTCATTATTCCGCGCTACACGGAATCATCGATGTCCGACCGGGGCATCACCACCCGCCTTTGCGACACCTACACGGTCGCACCCCGCCGAACCCTCTGCGAACCCTACGCTACCGGGGGATTCGCCGTCGAACTACGAGACCGAAAAATCGCCAAGGCGTGGATCGCCTACTCGGGAATCGACAAGCAACCGGTGCGAGCCAGGGATGCGGAGCAATACCTGGCTGGGAAAGTCTGGGGCGAGAAGACCGTATTCGGGATGTTGCCTGTTCTCGTTGAAAGCATTCAAGTCACGGATGACCGAAACGAAATCGCTGATGCCGAATACCGGAAACAGCTTGTTGTCACTCTTTTCCAGAAGTTCTTCTTCCAGCATCCTGCCGCCGACAGCGTTCGCCCCGAGACGTTGACCGCTACCGTCGACTTCGCCAGACTCGACGAACCCTTCTTCGACGCGCTTGCCGACTAGACGGCAGTGCCCCTCCCCCCTGACAATGAGCGAATCCGACGATACTATCACTCCGTTTGAACTTCCCCTGGAGAAGTCAGACAAGGGTGCGGAAACCTTTGGAGAGCGATTGCGCCGTCGTCGACGTGAATTGACCGATACCGGCCCTCCCCCGGCGTCTACCTGGCAATCGCGCGCCCGCACCCTTTCGGCCATCGTAGTCGAGAGCCCTCACGCTTCCGCCTCAATTGCGAAGAAGAGCGGCGATGCCGCGCGTGCACTCGAAGGAGTGGAATGCGTCCTCTTTGCATCCGACCTTCCTCCCTTCCACAACACGCTGGGGCCGGAGTACTCCAGTGAACCACTCCTTGCCGAAGACGAAGTGCACTTTCGGGGCCAACCGGTAGCTCTCATTGTAGCCGTAGACCTAGCGACCTGCCAACGGGCCGCCTCGCTTGTTGAAATCGAATATCACACCACTCCGGGCATCCTGACACTCGAACACGCAATCACCATGAGCAGCTATCATGGTGAAGCGCGCACCAGCCAGAGAGGCGATGCGGTGAAGGCGATCAAGCAATCCAAAAAGAAGCTGAGCGGCTCCCTTGCTATCGCCCCACAACAGGCCTGCCTGGCCGGGGGAACCGAAATAAATGTACGCCCTCTTCGCACCGGTGACGGGCTGACGATTCATGCACGATGCCTCCTCCCTACCGCGGTTCGCTCGGCGGTAGCCAAGGCAGCCGACCTGCCTGAGTCTAACATTCACATTGAGCCAGTCGATTTGCCCGGCCCGATCGGAGTACTCGAAACCGAACCTGTCCGACTGACCTCGCTGGCCACCCACGCCGTCAAACGTTGCGGCAGTTCTGTGACTCTTCACGTCACTTCCCCGCATTCCCCGTTGGCCGGAGGTTCCCGTCACCAGGCCAAGGCTCGCTACGAAGTCGGCTTTGAAAAGGACGGCACGATCAACGGAGTCGAGATGGAACTGATTCTCGAGGGAGGCTGGTATCCGGCAGACTCGGAGAACGCAATGGACCGCGCTTTGCTTCATGCTGATTCGGTCTACGGATTTCCCAACCTCTCCATCAGGGCACGACTTTGCCAGACCAATCACATCGTTTCGTCATCGCTACCCGCTGAAGGCGCGGCCCAGGGCTGCTGGGCGATCGAAGACGTGATTCAGCGCGTTGCCGAGGCAACCGGGCTTTCGCCACAAGCGATCCGGGAGAAAAACTTCTACTCTGAAGAGGGCGATATCAAAACAACACCCTACGGGCAACCAATCGACGCAGTGGCCATTTCCCGGATCTGGACGCAGGTGCTGAATCGGAGTGAATTTGCGTCCCGCGCCAAGGCAGTTACCGAGTGGAACAAACGCAACCCGTGTTACAAACGCGGCATTGCTGCGGTGCCCATCAAATTCGGCATCGGCGATCCCCGATCCGACCGCAACGCCGCTGCCGCCATCGTCCAGATCCTCGCCGATGGTTCGGTTATTGTCAGGGTCGGCCTCGTCGATACCAACGACGGTCTCGACGCCCAGATCCGGGAGGAAGTCGCCCACTTGTTAGGGGTCGAGGAACATGCCATCCGCGTCATCCTCAACGATTTTGACCCCCTGCCACGCGCCACTCCCGTCATCGGAACAGATGCTTCCGGCCTGATTCTCCGTGCCCTCGAAGATGCTTGCAAGCGTCTCACCAAGAGGCTCCGCGAAGTCGCGCTGCAGATGTTCGCCGCCCGGGGTCAGACTGAGATCGAGATGGAAGCGATCCGCTTCGCTCGCGGCACGGTGGGAACTGACTTCACGGGGAACGCTCCACTCCACTTCAAAGAGGTCATCGAGGGCGCTCTGCGCAAGCGGGTTACTTTGATCGAAACCGGATATCACCGCACCCCGAATCTTTGGTGGGATCCTGAACTCGGGGCCGGCTGGCCTTTCACTTCTTTTACTTACGCTGCCGCCGTCGCTGAGATCCAGGTCGATGCCTTTACGGGAGAAATTCAAATTCTTCGCCTCGATGTGGCCCATGAGGGCTCTCCCTCTTCGAACCAGGGAGAACGCGACTTTGCTCAACTCATGAGGGCGTTCACTCTGGGGGCTGGATGGATGCTTTCTGAAGCGACTCCGGATCCCGAGAATGAGCATCCTGATCTTTATCCGATCGAAGAGGGTGTCTTCGGGTTTGCTGATGCTCCTTTTCAGGTCGAGACCGATCGCCTTCGCCCGCTCGGCGCTCCGGCCACCGTTCCCGGTGATCCCTGCGGCGAAGCTCCCGTCCTCCTCGCCGGCGCCCTCCGCGAAGCCCTTTGGGATGCCCTCCGCGCCTTCGGTTACAGCAATGATCTTGATGTGGAACTCCCCCTCCCTGCGACACCGCCAAAAGTCCTGACCTTATTCAAAGAAATCAGTCGGCAGCAGCGGGAGAAAGGCTCCAACTCGTGACCTTCGACAGGGAGGCATCGCTTGTTGAAAATCAACCAATTCGACACCTGAATCAGTGTTCCGAAAGTTGCGCGGCAGCTTCGTCAGTGCTCTGTTAAAACACGATGGTTATTGCTGCTGCCGTTCAATCTGAAGTCTGGGAGGTGCTCTTCCAACTCCTCGTCCTTCTCGCAGCAGCCCTCGTCATCGGAATGGTGTTCGAGCGTTTCCGCCAGTCGGCGATTCTCGGCTATCTCATTGCCGGCATGTTGCTCGGCCCCGGTGTTCTCAACCTCATCGATAGCGATTCGGGGGTGCCACTCATTGCCGAATTGGGTGTTTCATTGTTACTCTTTGCGATCGGCCTGGAATTCTCCGCGCGGCGCCTCATCAAGCTCGGTCCTGCTGCCGGCATCGGAGGAACGCTTCAGGTCACGATCACCCTGGGTCTCGGCGCGCTTGTTTGCCTCATCATCGGCCTGGAGCTGAAGTCTGCTCTTGCTGTCGGAGCGACTATTGCGCTCTCCTCCACCGCTTGTGTGCTGCGACTCCTCGTGGACAGGGCTGAATTTGATTCCGTTCACGGGCGAACTGCTCTCGGGATCCTTCTGCTGCAGGATGTCGCTGTGGTCCCCCTGGTTCTTTTTGTGACCATGTTGACAGAAGACGGAGGCCTCGGGGAAGTCGGGCTCGGTCTCGCTAAGGCGTGCGGTCTGATCCTGGCCCTCGTCATCGCGTTTCTCATTCTATCGCGTTTCATTCTACCCGGGATGATGAAACAACTGAGTCTGGCGAGGGACCGTGAACTGCTCGTCCTGTTGGCTATTGTCCTCGCCATCGGGTCAGCCGTGTCCGCCCACGCACTCGACCTCTCCCCGGCCCTTGGTGCTTTCCTTGCCGGGATGATGCTTGCGGAGTCTCCTTTTGCCACCCAGATTCGTTCTGACATCGGTGGTCTCAGGATCATTTTTATTACCCTGTTCTTTGCTTCGGTAGGGATGTTAGGAGACCCCGTCTGGATCGCCCAAAACTCTGTCAGCGTGCTCGCGGTGACTCTCGCAATTCTCGCAGGGAAGAGCCTTATTATCACACTGATTGCGCTGATGTTCCGTCTGCCTGTTCGTCAGGCTGCAGCCAGCGGTATCATCCTCGCCCAGGTGGGAGAGTTTGGTATCGTGATCGGCGGCATCGCCCACCAGGGAGGATTGATCACCGAAGAAATCACGCGACTGATCGTTTCGGCGACCCTGCTGACCCTATTCGCCACTCCCATGCTGGTAAAGTTGGCCGTTCCACTGGGATACAGAATCCACCGCCTGATTTGTCCTTCCACGGCAGGAGACGATCCTTCCCCTCATATGGCTCCGCGAGAGGAACGAAACCTGGTCATCATTGTCGGGTTCGGTCCCTCCGGTCAGAAAGTGGCAGAAGAAATCCGGGCACACGATGAGATCGAAGCTCTCGTCGTCGATATGCGCCCCCATAACATTGACCTGGCCAGGGCCATGGGCCTGAATGCTGCTCTCGGTGACGCTGCCAGTCTAGACTTCCTTCTTCACAACGGACTCTCACGAGCCAAGGCCATAGTGATCACGATTCCTGATCACCGCACTTCCATTCGCATCGTCGAATCTGTCCGAACTCTCAGTGATCGAACTGCCATCATCGTGAGAGCGCGCTATCACAGCTTCGTCGACGAACTGGAACGCGCCGGCGCTACCATTACCGTCGACGAGGAATATCATACTGGCAGTAAACTCAAGGAGGCCACCAGCGAGATCCTGGCGGCCAAGCCCGACAACTAACCTGTCAAAAATGTCAGAGAGCCCCGTTTGAAGCCGGGCCGCAGTCAGGCGTGTGTCATTGAACCCTGCAACTTCGCCTGATCACATGTTCCCGACAATACTCATCGCCATCGCAGCAGCGCTCGTCCTCTTGCCGGCTCTCAATTTCTTCAGCTACCGCGTCATGGGCGCGATCATCCGCAATCGACGAAAGAAGTGGGATCTCAACATCTGCTGCGGCCGAACTGATGGAGGCGGCGTCAATGTCGACATCGTTAATCATGCCGACATTCCCAACCTGGTCGTGGTCGACGATGTCTATAATCTTCCCTTCGGGAACGGTGAATTTGAAGCCACCTTATGCTCCCACACCATCGAGCACGTTGAGGATCCTGCCGCTTTCTACCAGGAACTCCGCCGCGTCTCCGGTCATGTCACTCTGGTCATACCGCCACTCTGGGATCTCTGCGCCGTCCTCAATATTTTCGAACACCGCCACCTCTTCCTCACTTTTCGCAAGGAGCATCACGATTTGCCCAGATACATTGAGCTTCCCGGCGCCCAGTTTTTCCAGGAACGCCTCGGGCAGAAGATCAGGGCATAGCCAACAAGCCCACTGGCATTCCTCCCATCTGCGTTGTAGCTTGGCGAAAGTCCCAACGCATTTGTGAGCAAACGTACTACCCAGTCCCCGAGAGTCGCTGTCCTCAACATTGTCGGTCTGACCCCCCGGCATATTGGAGTCGACACTCCCTTTATTTCCGAGTTCCTGGAACGGGA
>JABSSQ010000152.1 GCA_013213905.1 Verrucomicrobiales bacterium
ATTGTCTGCGGCGCCAAGAACTACGAGGTGGGCGACAAGGTGCCACTGGCCCTGCCCGGCTGTGTGCTCGATGCCGGTGACGGCAAGACTTTTGAAATCAAGGAGGGTAAGCTTCGCGGAGTGGAGTCTCTCGGCATGATGTGCGCCGCTTCCGAGATCGGCTTGACCGATGATGCTGACGGGCTCATGATCCTGTCTCCGGATCTCAAGTCCGGAACACCCTTGTCTGAAGTGTATCCGGCGGTGTTTGAGCTGGAGATCACGCCGAACCGCCCCGACTGCCTCAGTCATCTCGGCGTGGCTCGTGAGCTGGCGGCCCTGGCCAAGAAAGAACTGGCCGGTGCTTCGCACCACGGCGATTCTTCAACGCCGACGCGCGAAGCGAAGGATGATGAAATCAAGATTTCTACAGAGTCCTGCCCTTACTACACCGCTCGCATGATCCGCGGCGTGAAGGTGGGCGAGTCTCCGGCGTGGCTGAAGGAGAAGCTGGAGTCCATTGGACTTCGTCCGATCAATAACATCGTCGACATCACCAATTACGTGCTCATGGAAATGGGGCAGCCGCTCCATGCTTTTGACATGGCCAAGCTCGATGGCGGGATTCACGTGCGCCAGGCCGCGGAAGGCGAAGAGTTCCTCGCCCTCGACGGAGAGACTTATCCGCTGACTGAAGAAGACATGGTCATCGCTGACAGCTCCAAGGCGGTCGCGATTGGCGGTGTCATGGGCGGGGAAGACTCCGGTGTGATCGAGACGACGACCGATGTCCTGCTCGAGTCTGCCTACTTCGTGACTTCGAAGATCCGACGCACGGCGCGACGCCTCAATCTGCACTCGGATTCCAGTTACCGCTTCGAGCGGGGAGTCGATCCCTACCAGGTGAATGGCGCGTCCGACCTGGCCATTAAGCTGATCCTTGAGCTGGCCGGCGGGACGGCTGAAGAGGAAATCGTGACCTGCGGGGACATTCCCGCAGCACCAGCTTCGGTGGCGCTGGACAATGATTATTGCCGTTCCGTGATCGGTGCTGATGTGCCGGACGAGACCATCGAAGCGATTCTCACTTCACTCGGTTTGAGCAAAGGCGCTGATGCCTGGGAGATTCCGACCTACCGTCTCGACCTGATTCGTCCGATTGATCTCGTCGAGGAAGTGGCTCGCGTTTACGGTCTCGACAATGTGCCGTCCAACCAGGGCGCGTGGTTCTCTCCGGCTTCGAAAGCAGACCAGTCTTTTGACTTCGCTTCCGGTATTCAGAATACACTGAGCAGCCTTGGTTTCTTTGAAGCCCGCAATCTCAAGCTCATTTCTGATCAACAGCTTTCCGACGACTTGGCGACTTCGCACCGTGGCATGAGCCCGATCCGCTTGAAGAATCCGCTCAACGACGAGCAGGACTACCTGCGTCCCGGCCTGGTGCCCGGGCTATTGGCAACGGCCTCTCGCAACCAACGTTTCGGTAACGCTGATGTTCGCTTCTTCGAAATGGGGCGCGTCTTTACGGCGACGCCGAAAGGCGGGGAAGTGGAGCACGAGCATCTTGCTATGCTCATGACCGGTGGCCGGACTTCCCGCAGTTGGGCGGACGGCAAGCCATCCAATCTCGATATTCACGATCTTCGTGCTTCGCTTGAAGAGATTTGTCCGAATGGTCTGAATCTCGTTCCGGTTGATGACGATCGCCTGCTTTGCGCCTGCAGCATTGAGATCGGCCGGGGCAAGAAAGCCGCCAAGCTTGGCCTGGCGGGGATTGTGCCTCCGGCTCGCGCCCGTGAACTCGATCTCGAGGCCCCGGTGATGGTG
>JABSSQ010000153.1 GCA_013213905.1 Verrucomicrobiales bacterium
ACTTTCCCGCCTGCCAAGCAACCTGTTCCCGCCAATCTCGATTGGGATCTCTGGCAGGGCCCGGTATCCGACAAGGCATTCAACGAAGCCTACGCCCCGGTTCGCTGGCGCGGTTGGTGGGACTACGGTTGCGGAGCGCTCGGCGACATCGGTTGCCACACCTTTGATGCGCCCTTCTGGGTGCTCGGTCTGGGAATGCCGACCAAGGTGGAAGTGGAGCGGGTGGAGCCCCTTAATGATGGATTCATCCCCATGGGATCTGTGGTGACCTATCACTTCCCGGCTCGCGGTGATAAGCCGCCGGTGACGATGAAATGGTTCGAGAAAGGTTATGAAGTTCCCAAGCCGCAGCGCTGGGATCAGGCTGAAGCCCTTCCTGCGGGCGGGGGAATGTACATGGAGGGAACCAAGGACACGCTCTTCCACGCCGACATGCGTCCGACCAGTCCGCGTCTCACTCCGGGCGACCGATTCAATGACATGAAGTCAGTGCTCAAGGAAATCCCCCGGATGGAAAACCAGGGGAAGGGTGGACCCATCAAGGAATGGTTCCGGGCGATCAAAGGAGAAGGCCCGACTCCGGGATCGAACTTCGAGTATGCCGCAGCGCTTACCGAAGTGGTTCTCCTCGGAGCCATGGCACAGCGCCTCGGCGAAACGATCGAGTGGGATCACGAGAACATGACCGTGAAGGGACGTCCGGAACTGGATGCCTGGATCAAGGAGTCGACTCGTGAGGGTTGGTCCTACGGCGAAGATCTCTGGACCTGATCCGGAAGGCGCGAAGAACCGGCGTTGAAGACGCCACTCGACATTTGGCGAGCATCATGGCCTCATAAGGTCATGAAAAGCTCCCCTGATGTTTCTTCGTCCTCTCGCAATCGTCGCGATTTCCTCAAAACGTCAGCCGCCGGGCTGTTCACGGTCGTTCCCGGCGCCTACGTCTTCGGGGCGAACTCGACCAGTGGTGAACTGCCGCCCAGCGAAAAGGTTAATGTGGCCGCCATTGGGATCGGCAACCAGGGGGCTTCCAATATCAAGTCGCTTCACAGCAGCGGCCTCTGCAATATCGTCGCCCTTTGCGATGTCGACCTGAAAGGAAGCCACACCCAGAAGGCGCAGGAAGAGCATCCCAACGCGAAGTGCTACACCGACTTTCGCGTCATGTTTGATGAGATGGCGAACGAGATCGACGCCGTTCTTGTCGCGACGGCCGACCATGCGCACTTCTGTCAGGCCATGCTGGCCATGTCCCTGGGCAAACCGGTTTATGTGCAGAAGCCGTTGGCCCACACCTATGGCCAGTGCGAGCGCCTCATTGACATGGCGGAGCGCAGTGGCGTTGCCACCCAGATGGGGAACCAGGGGCACTCGGGTGCCAATTATTTCCAGTTCAAGGCATGGACTGAAGCCGGGGTGATCAAGGACGTCACCCGGGTCACCGCGCACATGAATAACCCTCGCCGCTGGCACGGTTGGGGCGCCTCCGTAACCGAATACCCCAGCGAGCCTTTGCCGGAGGGCATGGACTGGGAAGCCTGGACCTGTTCCGCTCCCGAGCATCCTTTCAGCGCGAAGCTGCACCCGGCAGAGTGGCGAAGCTGGTATGACTACGGCAGCGGCGCTTTCGGCGACTGGGGACCGCATATTCTCGACACGGCTCATCGCTTCCTGAAGCTCGGACTACCTACCAAGATTGAGGCGGTGAAACGC
>JABSSQ010000154.1 GCA_013213905.1 Verrucomicrobiales bacterium
ACGGCGAAGACCGTGCGACCCTGTTCGAGGGCCTGGTTGGCGGTGATGAGCGAGCCGCTGCGGCCGGGAGCTTCAATCACGAGCAGGCCCTCGGACATGCCGGAGACGATCCGGTTGCGCAGGGGGAAGGACTGCTTGTCCGGAACGTAGAGAACTGGAAACTCGGAAATGACGGCTCCGTTCTCCGCGATGCGGTTGGCGAGCACATCGTTTTCCGGAGGGTAAATGTTGCCGATCCCGGATCCGAGGACGGCGATGGTGCGTCCCTCCGCGGCGAGAGCGGCTTCGTGGGCGGCCGTGTCGATGCCGCGGGCGAGGCCGCTGATGATGGTGAAACCGGCCCGCGCGAGCTGGAAGCTGAGCTTGCGGGCCTGCTCGCGACCGTAGTGGGTCATGCGGCGGGAACCGACCACGCCCACAGCGGCGGCGTCGCAGGGTTCGATCTGTCCCTTTATATATAGCAGGAACGGGGGATCGTGGATTTCCCGCAGGGCCGGGGGATAGTCGCTGTCTTCGAGGGTGACAGTGGTGATCCCGTGATCGGCCATGCGGCGCTGCTCCTCGGAGAGATCGATCAGATTTTCCCAGCCGCGAATGGAACGTGCCATCTCGCGGCCGATTCCCGGGATCTGCTGGAGGTCTTTCTCACTGGCGCTGAGGACGTCCTGCGGTTGGGGGAAGGCTTCGAGAAAACGGCGCACCCGTATCGGGCCGATGCCCGGTAAGAGGTTCAGTGCCAGGAATGCCTCCTTCGAAGTCATAGGATTCCGGATAACCGATTTGGTCGGAAAAGGCAAGTGTTTAAATGAACAGTATTTGAATTTAAGATTTATCAGGGAGCATTGAGGATTGGGGAATTTGGATTAGCGGATCTTGAGTTCCCCGTCTAACATCGCGGCACCTCGACTATTGAATTTTCTCAACGGTCGTTTCTTTAGACGAACCTGAACGTAAGTCTCATTGTGAAGTCATTATTCCTCGTATCCGGCGAAATCAGTGGGGACACCCACGGATCGGCCCTGCTGCGTGCGTTGGGTGAAACCGGTGAGTGGGAGTTTTCCGGCCTCGGAGGTCCGCTCATGAACGAGGTCTCCGGTGAGATTGAGAACTGGCTCAACGAGGCGGCCGTGTTAGGGCTTTGGGAAGTGCTGAAGAAATATTCCTACTTCAAAGCGAAGCTGGAAGAAACGGTCGGCCGCATCCTCGAAGGAAAGCCGGACGGAGTGGTGCTGATTGACTACCCTGGCTTCAACCTGCGCCTTGCCAAGAGATTGCGGGCGGAGGGTTACTCGGGGAAGCTGATTTACTACATCAGTCCCCAGGTCTGGGCCTGGAAGAAAGGACGGATCCAGACGATGGCGGAGATGCTGGACCTGATGATCTGCATCTTTCCGTTTGAGAAAGAACTCTACGAGAGCTCGGGCCTGCCGACAGAGTTCAGCGGGCATCCGCTGGTCGATGAGATGGCGAAGCTCAAGGACGAAAGCATCGAGCGGGATCCCGGTCTCGTTGCCTTGTTGCCCGGTTCCCGCGAACGCGAGGTGGAGAAACTCTTTCCGCCCATGCTCGGCGCCGCGACGCTGCTGTTGAAAGATCACCCCGACCTGAAGTTTGCCACCTCGGGCGCGACGCCGGTGCTGACAGAGCGCCTTCGCGAACTGGTGGACGTGGCTGGTTTGTCAGGCTCGGTTCAGGTCGGTGAATCAACCAGCCACGACATCATGCAGCAGGCCGGAGTGGGTGTGGTCGCCTCCGGAACGGCGACGCTTGAGGCAGCGTGCCTCTGCTTGCCCTACTGCCTGACCTACAAGGTGGCCTGGCTTACCGCGGTGGCAGCCCGCCGACTCATGCAGGTCAAGTTTCTCGGCATCGTCAACGTCATGGCCGACCGCGAAGTGGTGCCGGAGCTGCTCCAGGACCGGGCCACACCGAAAGGGATTGCTTCAGCTCTTCGGGACCTGCTTTCGAGCGAGGAGAAACGAAACCAGCTCCAGTCTGACCTCGCAGAGGTGGTGGCAACTCTCGGTAAAGGCGGCGCTCATGAGAATGCCGCGCGTATCATCAGTGGACTCTGGAACGAATCATGAAGCCTCAGAAACTCTTTCCCATTTTGCTGGTGGGGTTG
>JABSSQ010000155.1 GCA_013213905.1 Verrucomicrobiales bacterium
TCGCCTCCACAGCAAGGGCAACACTCCGGCCTCGCCAGGGGCTCGGCCTTGATGCGCAACTTTGGCTTGCTCTGATACCGGGTTACACGGTATCCCTTCAGTCCTATATGTTGATCCGGGGACATGGGGCGGTTCTAACGAATTTGCTTCATGTCCCCAATCTTTGAGGAAGAGCCAGAGCGCCAGCGAACGGAGAGATCTCGGGAGCCAAGCGACTGAGATAATCTCTCCATCTCTCGCAAAAATGAAAGAACAGACAAAAACGACCTCATTCGCACTCCGGAAACTGCGGGTTGAGCCCCGGGAAGACACGCAAACCGCCTGAAACATGGGCCGATAGGCATCTCAATACCCTCCGAATTGCTTGACTGATCGGATTACTGGATTATAATTTTCATAATATTTATGATTTTACAGATTTAGACGGCACGTCATTCCCACCTTTCGTAGGCGACTGAAATGCGACTCCCTCAATCCAAACTGACTCGAATGGCCCTCTTCATCCTGCTGCTGGGAGGAGGAGTTGTGACCTATTCCTACACGATCGGCGCAGACAGCACGATCGGCGCGACGACTCAACTTGTGGTGGATCGCATTAAGGAGAGAGTGGACAAGCTCAAGTTGGACGAACTTCCCGTGGCCCAGAAGATCGCGAAATGGACGAGAGCAGATACCAGCAGGCAAGACGCTCAGGATCACCTCGAAATGAAGGATGCCTGCCTCAAATCAATGTTTGTCGAAAAGAACGGTGACCACTTTTCTCAATCTCGTTGGGGCGCAACACCCGTTCCTTACCAGTTCCGGGGCTTGGAGCTTCAAGGCCCTGATTCAGCCAATGTGGACGAATCGGACAAATCGCAGGGCATCGATAAGCGAGTCACTTTTACATTCGAAGTCGCCTCCTACCGCACTTTTGAAGACGACCAGTGGTCCGAATGGAACTTCAGCTCACCACCGAGACTCGATAAACTTACGATGGTTCGTCAAGACGGGCTCTGGAAGGTAACCTCCGGTGCCAACAGCGCCTACTCAATTGACTGAGGGCCCGCCGAATAACACTTGTTGGCCAAAACGACACAAAGTTAGTCCATCGCTATCAAGATCGAAACTGATGCCCGACCTACGCTCGAGCTTCATTATCTTATTCTCTTGATAGCCACATGAGCACTCCCATTGAAAATCCCCGTATCGCCATCGTAGGCCTCGGATTTGGCGCCGAATTCATTCCTATTTACCAGCGACACGCAAACGCCGAAATGGCGGCGATCTGCCAACGCACCGAATCCTCCCTCAATGAAATCGGCGACAAGTTCGGAGTAGAAAAACGCTACACTGACTACAACGAACTCCTCAAGAATCCTGACATTGATGCGGTCCACATCAATTCTCCGATTCCGAACCACGCCGAACAAACCATCGCCGCTCTCAAAGCCGGCAAGCACGTCGCTTGCACCGTGCCGATGGCGACTTCGGAGGAAGATTGCAAGACCATTGTCGAACTGTGCGCTGAGACCGGCCTCCACTACATGATGATGGAAACGGTCGTCTACGCCCGCGAGTTCCTCTTCATGAAGGAACTCTATGACAATGGCGAACTCGGCAAACTCCAGTTTCTCAAAGCCAGCCACCAACAGGACATGGATGGATGGCCCGGTTACTGGCCCGGACTGCCGCCGATGCATTACGCCACCCACTGCGTCGGCCCTGTCCTCGGCCTCGGACGCAACGAAGCCGAGTACGTGAGTTGTTTTCCCAGCGGAACCATTCGCGAAGAGATGCATGACTGCTACGGCTCTCCCTACGCCGTCGAAACGACGCACATCAAGTTCCACCAGAGCGATCTCAGTGCCCAGGTCTATCGCTCCCTCTTCGACGTGGCGCGCCAATATCGCGAAAGCTTTGAAGTCTACGGTTCGAAGAAGGCTGTCGAATGGCCACTCATCGAAGGAAACCCGCTCGTGGTTCACACTGCCAAGAAGCCCGAGCCCGAAATTCCCGAAGAGACGGAATGCCCGGACTACGGACATCTCCTCCCCAACGAGATTGCCCCCTTCACTCAGGGTGGTGTCTACGGTGGAGAAGAAGGCGAAGAGCATCTCAGCTTTACTCAGGGTGCGGGCCATGGCGGCTCCCACCCACACCTCGTTCATCAATTCGTGGAGCTCCTTCGCGGAAACGGTGAGGGCTACCCGAATGCGGTTCAGTCCGCCAACATCACACTCTGCGGCATTCTCGCGCACGAGAGTGCTCAGAAAGGCGGCGAGATTGTTCGCCTGCCTGAGTGGAGCCTGAGTTCGTAGGATCACCCTAGTTCCATAGAACGACAGGAATGTCGTTCCTCCCTGTACACGGAGGGGCCACATTCCTGTGGCCTCCAAAAACGCGCACCTGACAGGGTTAGGTGCTCCTCCTAACCCTGTCACCAATCCAATACCGAAATGAAAATTCTCCCAAGCCTCATCGGAGTCGTTTTATTCGGTTCCCTTGTCATAGCGGATGATCCCAAACCGAACATTCTCTTCATCGCTATCGATGATTTGAACGACTACATCTCTGTTTTAGACAACCACTCAAACGTTCAAACCCCGAACTTTGAGCGACTCGCAAAACGATCCGTCACTTTCGCGAATGCCCATTGCGCCGCTCCGGCCTGTCACCCGTCCCGGGTTGCCGTCATGACCGGTGTCCATCCCGTCAGTTCCGGGATCTACCGAAACGCCTTCCGCGCCCACGGTCCTCGCTGGCGTCACGAGTCCCCCATGCTTGAGGATGCCGTTGTCCTTTCTCAACATTTTCGCAATCACGGCTACCGCGCTGTCGGTGGCGGGAAAATCTTCCATACGCTGCAGTGGACTCCTGGCGATTCACAAAATGATCCCGATGCCTGGGACGACTATCGGGGAGATCCCCTCGATCCGATCTCGGCAGACTGGCCGCGGCCTGACTTTGTGGGCACACGCGACCAGAATGAAGGCTTCGTTGGTAAACGCCCGCTCAATAATTTCTACTTTGGAGCCGAACCGGTGGAGCTGACCAAAGACGAGGGAGATGGCGCTGTCGTCGACTGGGCGGTGGACCAGATGCAATCCGAAACGGACAAGCCACTCTTTCTGGCCGTCGGTTTGTTCCGCCCTCACATCCCCTTCGAAGTCCCCCAGAAATGGTTCGATCTCTATCCCATCGAGGAAGTCGAACTGCCGCCCTATCGCGATGATGACTTTGACGACGCCCGTCCCCACGAACGAATGGACTGGCATCCCTGGGTCACGAAGAACAAGCAATGGAAAAAGCTGATGCAGGGCTACCTCGCCAGTATCAGCTACGTGGACAACGAGCTCGGTCGCCTCCTCGATGGACTGGATGCCTCTTCGATAAAGGACAACACCGTCGTCGTTCTCTGGACCGATCACGGTTTCCACATTGGCGAGAAAGGCAATTGGGAGAAGTTTGCGCTCTGGGAACAGACCACACGCGTCCCCTGCTTCATCCACGCGCCCGGCGTGAGTCAGGACGGCAAAGTTACTCGCGAGCCAGTCACCTTGACCGATCTTTACCCGACGCTCTGTGAACTCGCCGGTCTGCCGATTCCGGATCAATGCGACGGCTCTTCCCTTGTCGACCAGTTGAAGAACCCCGGCGCTACTGGCGACAGGTTTTCGCTGACCTCCTATCACTTCCGCGGAGACGAAGGGCCGTCCCACGGCATCTCCAGCGACTGGTATCGCTACATTCACTATGACAACGGATTCGAGGAACTCTACGACCTCAAGAATGACCCTAGCGAGTTCACCAACATCATTGATGATCCGGCCCATGCGGAAGCACGAAAAGAGCTGGCTGCCCAATTACCCGAAACTTCAGCACCTTCTGCTGGCAGAGCGCCTGAATCACCCTACAACCTCGGCAAGCCCCAGTCCCGGGCGGCATCCAAACCCGGCGACCCGATCGGAAACCAGGCCTTCGAGATCAACTTCAAAGTCGGCGGAGCCTCTCCCTCCAGTAGTGGCGTCCTCGTTTCCCAGGGCGGTAACATCAATGGATACTCGGTCTACCTGCGTTCCGGAAAGCTTATCTTCGCCGTTAGAAGAAATGGAGAGATCCACCTGGCTGCCTCTGGTTCCTCTGTTCCTGAGGAACCCTTTGAAGCGCGGGCTTCGCTGCTCCCGTCCGGAGAAATCAAACTCTTCCTTAACGGCGACGAAATCGCCCGGGGAAATGCCGGGAAACTTCTGCCCTCAACTCCCCGTGAAGGCTTTTCCCTTAATGCCGACCCGGACACCAGCGTCGGCGACTACCCCTCCCCCTTTCCCTTCACCGGAAAGGTTTCTGAATTCGAATTTCGAAAGCTGAAGTAATCACCTCACCTGTGCCTTCTCCATGAATTCTTCAGCTGCACTTGCATCGTTATCAGTGACTTGAGCCCTCTCACGGGACCACCGCCTCCTCTCCTGCTCATATCCTCGAAAACATCGCAAGAGTCTTGAGGCAAAACCAATGCAGGTCTAGCGATGTCTTACTGCCCGCGAACCGCCTTGTAGATCACCGGCTTGAGCGCTCGCTCCATATTCCAGTTGTAGGGAACTGTCTGCTCCAGCGTAATGACGATGAGGTTGTCGTCCTCGGGTGAAACCCAGTAGTGGCAGCTCGCCGCGCCGCCCCAACCATACTCATGCAAAGGGGCAGCTTCATCCCAACCGGTGCTGGGGCCAGTTACCACTGAGAACCCAAGTCCAAAACCGACTGCCGTTCGCTGCTCTTTACCAAAGAAGATCTGCGGCACCATGTCAGGCAACTGATTGGTCGTCATCAGCCCAACCGTCTTCGGCTGGAGAAATCGACGTCCAAAGCGCGTTCCTCCATCGGCGATCATCTGGAGAAACTGATAGTAGTCTGACGCGGTTGAGACCAGCCCACCTCCCCCGGACATCATTTTCGGCTTATCCCGATATTTCTGACCAAGAGGGTCGCTCCCGGGTTTCACTCCATCTTTGCCACTCTGATGAACCGTCGCAAATCGCTCCGCGATTTCGTCGTTCCGGATCCAGAACGCGGTATCTTTCATCTTCAAGGGAGCGAAAAAGTTCTCCCGCAGGTAAACGTCTAAAGACTGCCCTGACCAAACTTCAACAAGTCGGCCGAGCACATCCGTGTTCACCCCGTATCGCCAGGACTTCCCCGGTTCATGAACGAGTGGAATCTTCGCCAATTCCTCACAGAACTTCTCAGAAGTTCCGCCCCAGAGCGGAGGACCGGAATAAGCATCCACCAGCTGCGGTGGAGCCGTGAAACCGTAGGCCAATCCAGCCGTATGACGGAAGAGATCTTCCACCGTCATTATCTCGTTCGCCGGAGCCTTCTCACCATCGGCATTCAATACCTTGATCCCGGCAAACTCAGGCAAGTGTTTCGCAACAGGATCATCGAGCTCGTATTTCCCCTGCTCCAACAGCTGCAATGCCGCCGCAGAAACAATGGCCTTGGTCATGGAATGAATCCGGAACACGGTGTCCTCTGTCATCTTCTGACCCGCCCCCAGTTTGCGCTCCCCAAAGGCGCCGAGGTGAAGCAGCTCTCCGTCTTTCGCTACCAGCACCACTGCCCCGGCAAGTTTCCCTTCATCAATCAAGCCGTTCACGGTCCGCTCCACCTCCGGAGCCAGCGAAGGAACCGGGGGACTTTTGGCGAAAACCGCCCCCGCCACAACAACGAACAAAAAAGAGAAGAGAAGCTTTTTCATACCAGCAGCCGCGACCATAGGAAATCATTCCCGTCATGGCAAAACCAACCGCCACAAATTTTGGCTCCTCACCAGTTGTGCCTCAAACCGGGTAACCGCCGCTGCGAATGTAGTCGTAGAGCGTGTCGATCACGTCTTCATCCTCGGCCACGATCGCACGGGTCAAATCTCCACCCGAAACCATTCCAATCAGATCACCATCACGCATCACCGGAAGGTGGCGCAGCCTTTTCTCGGTCACGATCTGCATGGCCTGACGCACGGTGCGACCGGGATCCGTAACGATGACATCCTTGGTCATGATGTCGTAGACGGTGGTGCCTTCCGGGTCAAAACCGGCAGATACCACCTTATTAAGCACGTCCCGCTCAGTCACGATTCCAACCATGCTGGCCCCGTCAACGACCACGAGCGCTCCAATGTGTTGCTCTGTCATCCGGTCCGCCGCATCCTTGGCGGTAGCCGCTGGCTCGACGCAGAAGATGCGGGTCCCTTTCTCCTTGAGGAGATCTGATAATAACTTCTCCACAGCAAAAAATCGTATCGACCTGAAACTTAACGGTCAAGGTCTATTAGACCGGCCAGAGGAAGCGTAAAACTCTCCCTGTTCCTGCCGGTGAATCCACGTTAACCTCTGACCACCGATCTCCATGTCACGTTTCCTGCTGGTTCTTCCACTATTCCTCCTCGCTACCCTCTTCACCGGGTGCAAGCGAAACGCCGAAGATCTGCCGTCCCCTGTCGTGATTTCGGGAGAGACCATGGGAACCTACTACCGCGTTACTGCGGTCGTAAATCCTGACGATCCCACCAGGGAGGAACTCCACAATTCAATCGAGGAGACCCTGAATCATATCAATCGACTCATGTCGACCTACCTCGCAGATTCGGAGGTTTCACAATTCAATCAATCCAATCAAACCGACTGGTTTACCGTGTCTGACGATACTGCCTACGTCGTCGACAATGCGCTGAAGATTTTTCATCAATCGGGCGGTGCCTTCGACATCACAGTGGCACCCCTGATTGAACTCTGGGGCTTCGGAAAGGTGAAGGGCCGCCCGGCTCCACCTACTGCAATGGAAATTGAAGCTGCCATGCGACACGTCGGCTCTGACCAGCTTGAAGTTCAACTGGATCCGCCGGCACTCAGGAAGAGCGATCCAAAATTGCAAATTGACCTTTCAGCAATTGCCAAGGGTTTTGCCGTCGATCAAATCGTGACAATGCTGGAGGAAAGCGGCATCGAAAACTGCCTCGTCGACATTGGTGGTGAGATCCGGGCCGTCGGACGCAAGCCGGGCAACAGCCCGTGGATGGTTGGCATCGAATCCCCGAATCCAGACGAAGAAGCCATCCAACGCACCCTGCCTCTGGACAACCGGGCCCTCGCGACGTCGGGTGACTACCGCAACTACCTCGAGTTCGAAGGCAACCGCTACTCTCACGAAATCGACCCGCGCACGGGTTACCCCATTGAACACGACCTCGTGTCAGCCAGCGTGATGGCAGCAGACTGCATGACTGCCGACGCCTGGGCGACTGCCCTGATGATTCTTCCTCCGGAACAGAGTAAAGCGATAGCCGGGCATGAGGAACTGGAAGCTCTGTTTATCGTCAGGGAAGAGAATGATTTCACTGAATTCGTGAGCCCTGCTTTCATGGAAAATTCCCGGTAGTCCTCCGTTTCAGGAGTCTGGCAACATCATGCCATTGCTGCGCAGCGGCAAATCAGGAATGATGTGGCCTCATGATTTTCACCCGATTGAGCCGCTCATTCCCGACCCTGGCTTTTCCCATCATTGCTGCATGCCCGATCTTTGCCAATGAGGCGCCTGAGCTGGAGCCCCACCACGCCGCGATTGAAGCGATCACCCTCTTTGCCGAGGCCCCGGATATCGTCACTCCGATCGGAGTCGCTGTCGCACCGGATGGTCGCGTCTTTGTGCAGGAGAACCACACCCACAAGCGAACCAAGGATTACGAGGGTCCCGAAAAGGACCGCATCCTTATCTTCGAAGATACCGACGGCGACGGAATTGCCGACCAGCGCTCTGTTTTTCATGACGGTCTCACCTTCACCACGGATCTCCTGTTCGGTTCTGACGGTCACCTCTATGTAGCAACGCGCTGGTTCATCGGGCGCTTCCCGGATGCCGCCGGACTCGATAAATCGGCGGGAGATCCTGAAATCATTATCGAGTGCCAGACCGATGGCGATTATCCCCACAATGGCGTTGGTGGCCTCGCCATTGATCCGGCCAATCCTGATTTCATCGCTTTTGGATTCGGGGAAAACCTGGGAGTTGATTACACGTTCGTCGGGAGCGACGGCATCGAACTCTCAGGCGGCGGCGAAGGCGGCTCCACTTACCGTTGCAAAACCGACGGCACCCAACTCCGACGACTTTCCACAGGACACTGGAATGCGTTCGGTATGTGTTATGACCTGGAGGGAAACCTTTACTCGACCGACAACGATCCTAACAGCACACCACCCAACCGGCTTCTCCACGTTATCCCCGGTGCTGATTTTGGTTACGAATACCGCTACGGCCGTTCCGGACGCCACCCTCTCGTCGACTGGTATGGGCGCATTCCCGGCACGATTGGAATGATCGGACCACTTGGCGAAGCTGCTTGCGGTATCATCCCATTCGGGCACCGAAAACTGCTCACCGCCTCGTGGACCGACAATCGCGTCGATGTCCACCCGCTCACCCCGGACGGCGCTTCCTTCAAAGCCGGGCGAACTCCTTTCATCAGCGGCCCCGACCACTTCCGGCCGGTTCATTTCTCATACTCTCATGACGGAAAGGCGCTCTACATCACTGACTGGGTCGACCTTTCCTATCCTGTCCACGGCCAGGGTCGGATCTGGAAAGTGACGCTCAAGAACCCCGTCGAACTGACACCCCGCCCGAGAAAACTGATCGAGGCCGCGGCGCCGGAGTTGTCATTATCTCAACTTGGCGATCCCGATCCCTACGTACGAACCGCCGCCATTGAGACCCTGCGACTCCATCCGAAGATCCTCCGAGGATACCATTGGAAAACCGACAACGACGCGGTCGCGAGGGCCCACTACGCCGTCACTTTAAAGCGTCTCGACCCGGTCGGAGAAGCCGGCATTATCCCGCAGCTCCTTGAAGATCCCGATTCCGAAGTTCGCTATGTCGGCATCAAATGGATTGCCGACGAGAAACTCACCCAATATCGGGATCAACTCTCGGCGCAGCTCGATCGCAATGACCTCAAGCGACGGGATCTTCTCGCCGTGGTCGCGGCCCTCGCAGAAGTCAGCGGTGGATCAAAAGAAGAATTCTCCCCCGGGTCTGCTTTGCTCAAGATCGTCCTCGACGAATCCAAGCCTCCTTTCCTTCGCGCCCTGGCTCTGCACGGCGTGCCTATTGATCACGCCCAACTTAAGATTCCTGCCCTCAGTGAGCTGGCCCAATCCGACAACGCCGAGCTGCAACGCGAGGCTGTCCGCGCCCTTGCGATTCATGCTGATCCCAAGAGAGCTCTCGTCCTTGCCTATGTCGCCGCAGATGAGAATAACGACTCAGGGGTTCGAGCTGATGCCATCGCCGGCCTCGCCCCTTTTGCCGAAACCCACCAGGTCTTTCTCCTGCACTTGGCCGAGTCTTCCGACGAGACTATCGCCAGGGAGGCCAGACGAACTCTTGCTTCCGCCGGCCTGATTCAACGCGATCTCGAAACCAAGCCTGCCTTCAGTGACATTCCCGCCTGGGAGAAAATGCTCGATGATGTCCCCGGTCAGCCTGATCTCGAAGCCGGTCGTCGCCTCTTCTTTCATCAGCGTCTCGCCACTTGTTCCAACTGTCATGCCATGAATGGCCGTGGTCTTGAAGTTGGTCCTGACCTCTCCACTATCAGTCGTCAAGCCAACGGAGGAAGGAAATGGCTACTCACCCATGTCCTCAATCCCAACGCCGAGGTAGCTCCCTACTTCCGCCCGCAGATGATCACGACCAAGGACGGCCGGGCCCGAATGGGGTTCATTCTAGGTAGAGAGGGAAAGGCTCAAAGCTTCATCGGGCCGGATGGAAAGACTTTCTCCGTGCTCAAAACCGACGTTACCGCCCGCGAAGAAGTGTCTATCTCCCTGATGCCGCCGGGCCTGTTGATGCCGATGACAAGCGAAGAGGTCAGGGACCTGATGGCCTACGTTCTGAGAAGCAGCGACTAGAAGGAAAACTGTCATAGGACATTGCGCCCCCCGTTCTGCCGTCCACCAACCGGGGGAGGGCTGACCCCCGTCTCACCCCTCCCGCAATTCTCGGGAGATTCGTGGTTCCAGTTGGTTGATAGCGTCATCAGGTTCTTGCGGTTAGAGCAAGTACCTTCACCCTTGATTCATGCGCTTATTCATTGCCACGATCACCCTCGCTTGCTGCCTCCTCGGAGTGTCCCACGGCAAGGATCGTCCCAATATTCTGTTTCTTTTTGCCGATGACTGGGGACGATATGCTTCCATCTATGGCGAAGCGACTCCGGGAGGAATCAATGATGTCGTCCAGACCCCGACCTTCGATCGCATCGCCAGGCAGGGAGTCCTTTTCAATCACAATCATGTCAGCGCGCCATCCTGCACCCCCTGCCGTTCCGCCCTGCTGACTGGACAACACTTCTGGAGGACGGGAACTGGATCGATCCTGCTGGGTGCGACCTACCCTGCCGACCTGCCTTCGTTCCCGGCGCTGCTCCGAGACGCCGGCTACCACATCGGCTACACCTACAAGGTTTGGGGACCGGGAACACCGGCCAACTCCCCCTTCACGAGAGACGAGGCCTACGCAAAAGCGGGCGCCAAGTTCAATCAATTTTCGCAGAACACATCCACGGCCATGGCCGCTGGAGCCACCATGGAGGAAGCCAAAGAAGTCCTCTTCAATGAAGTTCGGACAAACTTCCGGGCATTCCTCGCCGATCAGGAGGAGGGGCAACCTTTCTGCTACTGGTTCGGCCCCACGAACGTCCACCGGAAGTGGACCAAAGGCAGTGGCAAAGCGCTCTGGGGAATTGATCCGGATAATTTGAAGGGCAAGATGCCCCCTTTCCTTCCCGATGTTCACGAAGTCCGGCAGGACCTGGCTGACTATTTCGGAGAGATCAAAGCGTGGGATGAAGCCATGGCCCTGATTATTGAAGAACTCAAAGCAACCGGCCAACTGGAGAACACTCTAATCGCCATCAGCGGCGATCACGGCGCGCCCGGCTTTCCCTACGGCAAATGCAACCTCTACGATTTCGGCACCGGGGTTCCACTCGCTATTGCCGGCCCCGGTGTGAACGGGGGCCGAGTCGTCGATGACTTGACCTCACTGACTGACATCGCACCGACCTTCCTCGCCGCTGCCGGCCTCGACGTTCCCGAGGTCATGACCGGGCGCAGTCTATGGCCGGTTCTTGAATCGGACAAATCCGGCCTCGTCGACGAAAAGCGAACCCGGGTTTTCACTGGGCGGGAACGACACGTCGACAACGCGCGCGCTGATTTCAAACCTTATCCGCAGCGCTGCCTTCGCACCCATGACTTCGCCTTGATCGTTAACTTCAGTCCCGACCGCTGGCCGATGGGAGATCCCTATCGCCTCGGTGAAGGAGAGAATCCGCCGTCAGTCGAGGATCTCGAAAGCAATACCCGCGTGACTCTTCCTGACGAAGACGCAGGCCCCACCAAGGCCTGGCTGGTGACAGCACGAAAGCAGGATGCCTGGAAGAATCACTTCGAATGGGTTTATGGACAACGACCACGCCTTGAGCTCTACGACCTCAAAAAAGACCCTCACGAAGCCACTAACGTGGCCGATGATCCAGAGTATGCTGTCGTCCTCAAAAAGATGGAAGCCGAGTTGATGGCTGAGCTTGAGGCTACCGGCGACCCGCGTCTCGTCAACGACGGCGAGTTCTACGAGACCTCTCCGATGTCGGGCCCCGCACCCGCCAAGCCGCCCCGGAAAAAGGGCAAAGGTAAAGGCGGGAAGAAATAAAGGCTTCCCTGTCTTCATCAAACACCGCCCAAGCAGCCGGTATTCCCCGGGGATGACAAGAAAATGTCATTTTGAAGTAGA
>JABSSQ010000156.1 GCA_013213905.1 Verrucomicrobiales bacterium
CAATGCCGTTTTGCTGTCATGCAGGTCGCAGACCTGAGAAGGATCCTGGCTCAAGCCCGGTTTGGTGACAGTCCCGTGGACGTAAATCCAGTTTAAACCGAAAGCCGACCCATTCCGGCCGAGGTGGAACTCGGCCCTCCACGGCTGTGCCGCTGTGAGGAGTTGAGGATTCGGATCGGGAACAAAAAAACGGCTGCCCCGCAATGGAGCAGCCGCTTCGAAAGTGCTGTTGATCGAATCAAACGGCGTCGCGCACGTCGATCATGGCCTTGAGAATGGTGTTCCAGGTGTCTCCATTTTCGAGCATCTCGTTCGGGAACATGCAACCGTCCCAGCAGATGTGCTCGATGCCGCGGTCGGCGTAGTCCTTGAGCCAGTAGCTGGCGCAACGGGTGATGTCGAGCTTGCCGTCAGGATCGTCAGCCGGGCAGTGTTTGCCCGTCTTGTCGTGGCTGCCGGCTCCGTGAACCGTGCCGTCGTTCTGGGCGACGTGGAAGTCAATCGTCCACGGGCGCAGCCTGTCGGTCATTTCCTCGTAGGCAGCGTAGAACTCTTCGTCGCTGTAGCCGTCCTCAAGGAGGGCATGCTCGGGAGCGTTGTAGCCGAGGAGGTAAAGGTAGGTGTGAGCCAGGTCAGCCTGGAAGCCGAGCGTCTCGGGCATACCGACTTCCTCGAGGAGATCGAGCATGTCTTTCCAACTGTGCATGCCAGCCCAGCAGATCTCACCTTCGGCAGCAAGGCGCTCACCGTGATCGGCAGCGATCTTGGCGGCCTCGCGGAAAGTCGCGGCAATGCGCTTGGTGTTGGTGGCAGGATCTTCACGCCACTTCTCGACACCGAACTCAGCGGAGTCGATGCGGATGACACCGCGCTTGCGAACCCCGTGATCATTGAAGACACCGGCAATGCGGCAGCCAACCTTCACGGCTTCGAGAAACTTCTTCCGGGACTCGTCGTCGCCCATAGCGGAGTCACCCACGGTGCCACCCCAAACCGGGGCCACCAGGGAACCGACGTCGAAGCCGTATCCGGCGATGGTGTCCGCGATTCCACGCAGTTCCTCTTCACTGGCGTAGGGGTCGGTGTGAGGGTGAAAAAGAAAGTAGTCAATGCCCTCGTATTTCTGGCCGTCGACTTCGGCAGCGGCGGTTAGTTCGAGCATGCGCTCTAGGGAGATCGGCGGTTCCTGGCCTTCGTCATCGCCTTTTCCGACGAGACCGGGCCACATGGCATTGTGCAGTTTCAGTGAAGACATGTGATTCCTAAGTAGAAGGGGTTGTTTGGAGGTTTAACTGGAGTGAGGGAGGTAGAATACATGAACGCCATATCAGGGCAAGACAGAAGCCCATCATGATGTGTCAGGTTTGGCCAAAAACGTATATCACCCTGAGCTCCCGCCACAGCGGGGCGGATTGACGGAAGGCAAGGCTTCCGTGGTTGACTTCATTTGGCCTATCGCGGACCTTCCCCGCGGCCCGTCTTCCCCGTATTGGGCCGTGTTTCTGAACCAGATTATGAATTTGATCAAAATGACCCTGCTGACCGGCGCTGTAGCGCTCGGTTCCTCCATTTCCGCCCATGCCGGCCCCAAGGTGATAATCCAAACCAGCCTCGGCGATATCACACTGGAGCTCAATGAGGAGAAAGCTCCCAAAACCGTCTCCAATTTCCTGAGCTACGTGGATGAAGGCTTTTATACCAACACTGTTTTTCACCGCGTCATCGAAGGATTCATGGTCCAAGGAGGCGGGTTTGAACTGCAGAAGGACGGCAAAATTGAGCAGAAAAAAGTAAAGGATCCAGTCGAAAACGAGGCCAAAAACGGACTCAAGAACAAGCGGGGATCGATCGCCATGGCTCGAACCAACGATCCGCACAGCGCCACCTCCCAGTTTTTCATCAACGATGGTGACAATGATAACCTGGACTTCCCTTCCTTCGATGGCTGGGGATATACTGTTTTCGGTGAGGTCGTTGAGGGTCTTGACGTCGTCGACAAGATCGCCGATGTGGCGACAGGAACCAAGGGCTTACATGCTCGCATGGGCAATCAAACCATGGAGCGACCAATGAAGGATGTCCCCACCGAAAACGTGGTCATAAAATCTATTGAGCGCGTTAAGGAATAATTACTTAGGAAATCTTTTTACACATTTATGAGTGAAGAAACAACCGATCTCCCGCGCGTGTTTTTCGACATGGAAGCGGATGGCGAGCCCGTGGGCCGCATTGTCATGGAACTGCGCAGCGACGTGGTCCCGAAAACTGCCGAGAACTTCCGTGCGCTTTGCACCGGTGAGAAGATGGGCATGAGCTACAAGGGTAGCCCGTTCCACCGAGTGATCCCTGATTTCATGTGCCAGGGCGGTGACATCACCAACGGTGACGGCACCGGTGGCCAGTCCATCTACGGCCGCCGCTTCGACGACGAGAACTTCGAACTGAAGCACACTGGTCCCGGCATCCTCTCCATGGCGAACGCCGGCCCGAACACCAACGGCTCCCAGTTCTTTATCTGCACGGTCAAGACTGAGTGGCTCGACGGAAACCATACGGTTTTCGGCAGCGTGGTCGAGGGCATGGACGTGGTTCAGAAGCTCGAAGAGCTCGGCAGTCGCAGCGGTCGCACCTCCAAAGAGGTCATCGTAGCTGATTGCGGTCAGCTCTAATTGATCCGGAAATCGACTTTCAGGCCGTCATCGGAGCGAAAATGTTCCGGTGGCGGCCTTTGCTTTTGGCAGGAACACTGCTAATTCCATAGAGGTATGGGGAAAGAATACGATGCTGTCGTCATTGGTGCAGGGCCCAACGGTCTCGCCGCTGCGGCGCGCCTTGCGCAGGAGGGGCAGTCGATCCTGATCATCGAAGGGCACGATCAGCCCGGCGGCGGCACCCGGACAGCGGAATTGACCCTTCCAGGGTATCATCACGACGTCTGCTCGGCGATTCACCCTATGGGGCTGGCCTCGCCCTTCCTCAGTTCGCTGCCGCTGGAAGAATACGGCCTCGAATGGATCCACCCGGAATTGCCGTTGGCCCATGCTCTCGACAACGGCGATTCCGTCATTCTCCATCGCTCGATCGA
>JABSSQ010000157.1 GCA_013213905.1 Verrucomicrobiales bacterium
GACAACAGCAAGTATGAGCGGGCGGCCCGCAAGGACTGGCCAGCCTAAGTGGGGCAGGGTTTGGCATGTAAGAGAACGACAGTTACTTAATAAGTAACTAATGGTTACCTATCATTTCTTGGTATAGGTGACTCATGGTCTCTTAATTAGCGACCAGCGTTCATTTAATGTTGGAGTCAAAGGGCGAAGCTGCTAAGCTCCGGCTCGATGGAAGAGTCGAAACGTGATGGGACCGATTGGCAGCGGGCGCGGCGACCGGATCAGGTGGAAGAACGCCGTAACGCGATTCTATCGGCAACGAGTCGGCTGATTGAGAAGGCCGGAGTTCCGGCCGCAGGTTTGACGGCGATTGCCAAAGAAGCCGGCTTATCGAAGGCGAATCTTTATCGGTATTTCGAGAGCCGTGAAGCCATCCTGCTCGAGCTCTTCGAGAGTGAGATCGCTGCCTGGTCGAATCACTTTGCCAAACTTCTCGGCGGTTTGACCGGACCAGCTGACATAGCCGCTGTCGCCCAGGCTGTTGCTGACAGCCTCCAGGACCGCGAGATCTACTGCAGCCTCTTCTCTGCCCTTGCTCCTGACCTGGAGTCCCGATTGTCGGAGCCGTTGCTGATTCGTTCCCGCCGCTCTTTGAGAGAGGCCTTTGTAGGTTTGATAGAGCCACTCAGGAGCGCACTGCCTCACCTTTCGAAGTCTCAGTTGAACGAGTTCCTGACCATGCACGCGATGTTTCAGGCGGGCATCTGGTCGCACGCGACGCCGGGCAAAGCTTTGGCCGAAGTCATGGAGCGGGAAGAGTTTATCGGCATGCGAATGAATTTTCCGGAACGGGTGCGCTGGCACGCGCTGATCCTGCTGATGGGGTTGGAATCGGTTTCCCAACCCCGCGTAAAGCCGGCCGAATAGGTGGAGAGAGTTCATCGAAAGAAAATCATGAGGATAGTGATGCCTTCGCCAATGCCGGTGAGCATGGCCATGGATCGGAAGTCCCGCAGCTTCTCGAAAATGAAGACGACGGAAGCGGCCATGATGGCAAAACTGAAGATGATACGGTCCAGCGTGCTGGTGACGTCACCGAGAAACGTGGTTAAGAATATCACGATCACGCCAGTAACTGCTGCGAGGCCCAGGTTTAGAAGCGTTCGCCGCGTGCCGTAGACTTCGTCATCATCGAGCTGCTCTCTCCGCTGGTTGAAAACGAAGAAAGCAAACAGCAGAAGTGAGATGGCACCGAAGGGAGCGATGGCCACTTTAACGAAATCTCCCCGCTCAGCTGAGAGAGAGAAATGAAGGGTCGCAATTGCGATGAGCAGGATGGAAAGCCATCCCTGGAGTTTGAACAACTTGATACGATTCATTGGGTTTGGTGGTTAGGTTAGGTAGATGACGAAGGCGGTCAGCCCGATGCTGGCACCGCTGAGAGCCGCAGCGATGACCTGGCTGCGGAACAGGAGGAAATTGAGAACGGATGCGGAAAAGATGGCGGACTCCGCAATGGCCGGTGCGACTGCCGTCGAGGCACTGTCTGCGGCCGCGAAGCGAACGAGGAAGCCGAGTCCAATGGTTGCGGCAATAGAAGCGAGTAGAAGCAGACACATCATCGCAGGGGCCGGTTCCGGCCTGGGGCCGCCTCCTCGATGGGCAAAGACGAAGGCCAGGAATATGCCGAGCGGCACCGGCGAAGCGAGGCCGGCAAAGAGTCGGGGAACCTCCTCCCAGGCCTGCTTGGAGATTACGAGATCCTGCAGGAGCAGTACAAAACAGACCCCGATCAAACTCAGCGCGAGAGCAGAGAGAGCGGTGGCCTTTTGATTCGAATTCATGACTGCGGTTCACTCGGTGGTGAGTGAATCGTCAGTCAGGAATGAAGATTGTCTAAATCGATAGACTTTTTCAAAAGATCGAACATATCAATGTGATGATTTTGAATCAAACCACCTGACCACCCTCGGGGACAAATTCGTCGCCGTAGTAGAGGCGGTAGCGTCCCAGACGGGAGCGGAGCTTGAGCTCGCTGTTGAAGGCCTTCGACAGACTGAGGGAATTGAGTGCGCGTCTCTTCTCTCCCTGGGAGATTGCTTCTCCATCCTTCAGCACCATGGCATGGGTGACTGCTGGGATGATTTCTTCGACGTGGTGGGTCACGAGAATCAGCGAGCGGAAGGAACCTTTCTGAGTGAGTTCTTCGACGAAGCCGAGGAAGTGCTCCCGCGCCACGGGATCGAGTCCGGCGCAGGGCTCGTCGAGGACCAGCACGTCCATGCGTTGAGCCATCAGTGCGCGACCGATGAGCAGGCGCTGGCGTTCGCCCTGCGAAAGGTGGACCCAGGGTTGATCACGGAGATAAGTGCAGTCGACTTTTTCGAGGATCTTTTCAGCCGCCTTGATTTCTTTCGGGTCGTCGGCCTTTTGCCAGTAGTTGACCATGGCGTGGCGGCCGGCGAGGACAATGTCGATGGCAATTTCCGCCGGATCGATCAGCTGAGAGATGCTGCTGCTGACAAAGCCGATTCGCTTGCGCCAGTTATCCCAATTCTGGGTTTTCGAGTTGACCGCGTCCTCGCGCCCTCTCATGTGGCACTCGCCTTCGGTAGGCGTGAGGTAACCCATCAGGACATTCAGCATCGACGTCTTGCCGGAGCCGTTGCCGCCGAGAACGACCCAGTGCTGATCGCGCTCAACGGTCCAGTTGATGTCCTTGAGGATTTCCCGTCCGTTTCGACGGACGGTGACGTTTTCCATTTCGAAAACCGGTGCTGCCATGGCGGAACGCTAGAGTCAGCCGTTGGTCATTTCCAGCCCCATTTTGCGTGAGGGGAAGATCAAGACTCTGTTTCAACAGGGTTGAGTGGTCCAACAAACCCTGTTGGGTGGCCCGGGACAGCGGGGTGAGAAATTATTTAAGGAGTTAATCAATCCCTTTAATTTAATCAAAGTTACTCATCGTAATGATGAAGAAATCGTGACCTAATAGTAAGGTGGAGCAGTGGACAGCGACTCTCCCGAAACGTAACGATGTGAAAATGGAAACCGCGGTTCAAAACAATCAACTGGATCAACTCAAACAGTACACCACCGTC
>JABSSQ010000158.1 GCA_013213905.1 Verrucomicrobiales bacterium
ACCCACCAGGAGCAGATCAACGCGCATGGCGGTTTGATGAGTAACCTGGCGACCTCTCTGGCCGGGTTCAACGCGGCGTTGCAGGCGGTCGGTGACAATGACAAGGTGCTGACGATCTCGCACTCTGACTTCACGCGGACGTTGACGCCGAACGGGACTGACATCAATGGATCGGGAAGTGATCACGGCTGGGGAGGACACCAGATCGTGATGGGCGGCCCGGTGGATGGCGGAAAAGTGTTTGGCTCGTTTCCTCAGTTGCTGGTCAACGACGGGATTGATGCGGGGTCAACGCGTGGCCGCTGGATCCCATCGACGTCAGTGGACCAGTATTCATCGGTAGCGGCGAACTGGCTGGGTGTGTCGGACCTGTCGACGGTGTTCCCGAACCTGGGACGCTTTGATGATCCGCTCTCCGTCAGCTCTAATGTGAATTACGTGCTCTGATCTATGGGAGGAAAAATCCCACTGGTATTAATGGTTGTTGCCCTCGTCGTGATCGGCGGGGGCATCGCCATGATGGGACGGGTTGGAAACGCACCATCATCCGGTGATGAGGAAGCTTCTTCTGCTGGAGGCTTAAAAGCGCCGGCAGGGAAGTATGCCGAGGCTCCTCTCGTTCCAACCGCGACCTTCAATGTCAGTGAAAAACTGGAGTCGGGGGTCAATTTGATTACCGACATTGCTGTTATTGCTGATCGACTGCACGCGGCAGACAGCGAACCTGTCGATGATCTCCAGACTGTTGAGGAGATTATCCAGTTTCACACCCGCCTGTTCAAATCGGTTCCCGGTGGAGGAGAGAATGTCGACATCATGCGCAATCTGACGGGTGACAATGAGCGGAACGTGGCCCTGATTAATCCAGATCACCCGGCGATCAATGACCGTGGTGAACTTGTCGATCGCTGGGGAACTCCCTTTCACTTCCACCAGATCTCTTCCCGTGAGCTTGAAATCCGTTCAGCGGGTCCTGACGGATCTCTCTACACGGAAGACGATATCCTGATGGAAGGAGACAGCGCGGAGGAGGACCCCGTAGAGAGTTGATCCGGCAAAGGCAGGTCAATCGGGGGATAAAAGGTTTGAGCGCGGCGGCCAGTTCGGTATGATCTGTGGTTTTCCACGGGATGAGTGAATCGACTACCATCGCCCCGACAGGCTTTGAACATCTGCTGGAACTCGCCAGCCAGGCAGCAGGTGAGGACCTGATGACTTCTATCGATGTCAATGCTTTAAGATCTCAGTTCACGAATGGAGGCTCGTTCGTTGACTGGCTGCTGGATCACATCGAAATTCCCGAACGCGACCTGGGTAGTTCTCTCGCTGAAGGTCTCGGGCTTGATTGGGATGAGGATCCTCTGGTCGATGAGGCCAATTCTGACGTGCTTAAGGGGATTTGCCCGCCACCTGTCGCGATTAAGCACCGGGTTCTGCCTTTACGGGCCGAGTTTGAGACTGAGAGCAATCATCCCAGCTTAATCGAGTTGGCTCACTACGATCCCATATCAAACCTCGATCGGCAGCTGGTGCGGAGAGCTGTAGAATGCCCAGTTGCCTGGAAACTGGCTCCTCGCCGTCGGGTCCTTGGGGGATTGCAGAAGCTCTATGGTGTGGGTGGAGAAATCTTTGATGACCTGCTCGCGAATCGCGAATGGGAAGACGACGAGTTCAGTTTCAAGGAAGAGGTCAACATCATTGATGAGGACGATGAAGAGGCTTCCGTGGTGAAGTTTGTGAACCAGATCCTTAACGAGGCCCTGAATCAGCGGGCCACGGATATTCACATCGAACCCCTGAGAAGTGATTTGCGGGTTCGGTATCGCGTTGACGGAGTCTTGCGCAAGGTGTCTGTCCCGGACAATATCGTGGCGTTGCAGAGTTCAGTGATCGCGCGAATCAAATTGATGGCGGGCCTGGATATCGCCGAGAAACGGAAACCCCAGGACGGTCGTATCGCGTTGCAGGTCGGAGGTGAGCCAATCGATACCCGCGTGGCGACTATCCCCGGAATTGAAGGAGAGAGCATCAGTCTGCGTCTCCTCGGGCAGGAGCAGTTCAACATGGAGCGCCTCCAGATGGAGCCTGGCTTGAGACGGGATATCGAGGAAATCCTGGAGCGTCCCAACGGGATTGTTCTTGTGACGGGACCGACTGGCTGTGGTAAATCGACCAGCCTGTTCTGTTTCCTTTCCCGTCTGAACTCTGAAGACCGGAAAATCGTCACGATCGAGGACCCGGTTGAGAATCGCCTCGAAGGTGCCCTTCAGATCGCGGTGAAGCCGGAGATCGACCTGACCTTTGCCTCCGGTCTGCGCAGCGTGCTGCGAGGCGATCCTAATGTGATCATGGTGGGTGAGATTCGAGACCTCGAAACTGCCGAGATTGCGGTCCAGGCGGCCCTGACTGGTCACCTCGTTTTCAGCACTTTGCACACCAACGATTCGATTGGTGGGATCACCCGATTGATCGATATGGGGGTGGAGCCATTCCTCATTTCGGCATCAGTCAGGGCATTTATTGCTCAGCGCCTGGTGCGCCGCCTTTGTCGAGAATGTCGTCTTCCGGCGGATTACACCGAGGAGTTCCTGAATTCTGTAGGATTCCCGACGAGCGAAGCTTCGAAGATCTTCCAGGCCAATCCAGATGGATGTGACTCCTGTTCACACTCAGGCTATTATGGGCGTGCAGCCGTCTACGAGATGTTCAAGGTGACAGAGAAGGTCCAGGAACTAATCACCTCGAGGAGTTCGAAGCAGGAACTGTATCAACAGGGGAAACTGGATGGATTTCGGAATATGCGTGAGTACGGCTGGGAGAAGGTGATCGAGGGTATTACGACTATTGAAGAAGTCGTATCTTCGACCGAAATCACCTAGCGCCACGCTGTCCCTGATGAGTACATTTCAATACCGGGCATTAAAAGGCGATGGGGGGGTCAGCAAGGGGACCGCCGACGGTAGGAATCGTGCCGAGGTGATGCGACAGCTGAATTCGCGTGGTTTCCAGGTTCTCTCCGTTGAAGAAATTGAGCAGAAACCCGAAGCCAGAACAGAGGTAAAGTCGGAGTCACGCGCCAGACCGAAATCGAGCGCCCCTCAGGAGAATCGTCTCAGTTCGAAACAATTGATCCAATTCACTGAGGAACTCAGTGATCTTCTGTCCGCCGGAGTCCAGCTGGATGCGGCGCTGAGTTCGATTGCGAAGCGCAGCGAGTCCCCGCTGATCGCGCGAGTCGCCGGTGTCTGTTACGAGAAGGTCCGTGATGGAGCTCCCCTGGCGACTGCCCTGCGACAGGCCTCGCCCAGCTTTAATGATCTATACTGCAACCTGGTCGCTGCCGGTGAGGTATCCGGGGCCCTTGGTGACATTCTCAAGCGCCAAGTGGCCTATCTCACCACGATGTCGGAGTTGAAAGGCAAACTTGCCACAGCTTTGATCTATCCTTCTTTTCTGGTGGTGTCAGGATTAGGTGTGGGGTCCATGTTCGTGTTTTTCCTGATTCCCAAGTTGCAGCGACTGGTCGAATCGACGGGTGGGGATCTTCCGGCAGTGGCTAGCTTCATGATGGCTTCGGGCGAGTTCTTTCGGAACCACTGGATTGCCGTTTTTGGGCTGATTGCCGGGTTGCTCGTGGTTGGTGCGGTCTTGTTTCAGCGTCCGGCGGTGAAGTATGCCTGGGATGAGCAGAAACTGAAAATTCCCATGGTCGGGAAACTGGTGCTGACACGATTTAACGTTCAGTTCGTTGAAACACTTTCGAATCTATTATCGAATGGGTTGCCTCTGGTTAAGGCGCTGCAACTGGTTGAAGGCACGACGCCTAACCGGCATATCCAAACGCGGATCAGTGAAATTGCTGAGAAGGTTTCTGAAGGGGCTCTCCTCAATCGGTCGATGGAGAAAGCGCAGGTTTTCGAACCGGGCCTCATTGATATGGTGCGAATTGGAGAGGACACCGGGAGATTGGCAGAATCAATGTCCAAAGCCGGAGAGCGGCTGGATCGAGAGTTTTCGCGTTCGATTGATCGCATCGCTTCCATCATTCAGCCCGCCATTATTCTCGTGATGTCGGTCCTCGTAGGTGTGATGGCTTACATGATGATTTCAGTGATCTACGAGACCATTTCGGTCTTGCGGAATCGCTAGCCCTTGATAGCCTCAGACTATGGACCTTCGCTCCCAAATTAGTCCCAGTCGATCCGGTGGATTTACCCTCATGGAGATGCTTCTCGTGCTGGGGATTATTGCTCTCCTGATCGGTATGGGAACCTATATGATGGTGAATGTGTTAGGGGATGCTGACGAGGGGAAAGTGAAAGGGGATATCCAGGCACTTCATGCCAGCTTGATTCGTTACAAGACGAAGGGTGGTTTGTATCCTACCACTGGCCAGGGATTGCAATCCCTCGTCACTCGTCCGACGGATGGCCCACAACCGCGAAGCTACAAGTCCCTGATCCGTAAAGAAGCGTTGATCGATCCGTGGGGGAATGAATATCGCTACCTTCGTCCCGGAAAATACAATCCGGAGACCTATGACATCTATTCCCTGGGACCTGACGGCAAAGAGGGAACTGAGGATGATATCGGAAACTGGTGAGACCGGCGGGCCGGCAACAAGCGGTCGGTCGGGGCGGTCAGACCGGACTGGGATATCTCCAGGGTTTTCGTTGCTCGAGATTCTCATCGTTCTTGCGATTCTGGCCCTATTCTCCGGCTACTTTTTACTTCGTTTCGATGACAGTGAGGCGGAGGAGTTGCTATCGAGGAGTTCTCAGGGAGTGCAGCGGCTTGCACTCAAGGCCAAGAAACGTTCGGACGTTTACAAGCGGGATCAGTACGTTGTCTTTTCACCTGGTAGTGTTCTCCTGAGCGATTCTTCGACTGGCAGGGTAGATGGAGTAGATGGAGATTTCACCAATCCGATTATTGATTCGTTAGAAATCCCGCTAGGAGTTCGGATCGAGGTTCGGGCAAAGGATGGGAGTACGTGGCAGAAACTGAACGAACTGGTGTGGACGTTCCGCGACTCGGGTTTGAGCGACCCCTTGGAGTTGCGGTTTTCCTTCGGGCGATCTTACACGATCGTGGATTTTAATGTCCTTACAGCCCGTGCTGAAGAAGAAACCTTCCTTGAGTGAGGATCACTCAACCGGCACGGCCCGGTAATCAGGGACGTCGGGCAATTCCTGCAACCCTTGGCTCAAAGGTTCTCCATAGTGAGGCGGCAGGGTCGTGTAGGAGCTTGCCCCCCCTAGGGCTCCGTTGGAGCTGGAACCAGCAGGGTGAGACGCACCGCTGGAACTCTTGGTAGTTTTGTTCTTCGGCTTGCGCTTGAAGAGATTGTTGAAGAACTGGATGCGCTTTTCAGGAGAATTGAAGTCCTGAGACTCGAATACTTCGCGGTTATCCTGTTCCCCCTCTCCAAATTCGAGAGCGTCTTCGCCGACGCGGGTCCTGTTGATGAGGTCGTCATCAACACTGGTGTGCTGCGAGGAGGAACGGATGATTTTGGGCTGGATGAAAATCAGCAGTTCCTGCCGTTGAATATTGTCCACGGTGCTGCCGAAAACGCGGCCAAGCGGCTTAAAATCGAAGAAGAGTGGAAGGCCTGATTTGGTACGTGCGTCCTGTTCGGAAATCAGGCCGCCAAGCAGGACCATACCTCCATCCTGAACCATGACGGTGGTGCCGAGCGCTTGTGTTCCGATGGTAGGCACTTGATTGCCGCCGATATTTTGTTGACCGATGATATTGTCGTTTTTCTGCCGGATCTGAAGGGTAATTTCCCCGTTGTCGTTGATCAGCGGAATCACATCGATTCGAAGGACAACGTCCTCGTACTCAATCGTGGAGTTGATCACCTGATTATTCACGATTACCCCGGGATCAGTGGAAGTCAGTGTGTTGCGCGGAATGGCGACCCGCTGACCGGTTTCGATCGTTGCGAGCCGGTTATTGACCGTGTAGACCGTGGGGCGTGACAGGACCTTAAACCGGTTGGTTGATGCGAGGGTCCGAAAGACGGCGTCCGTGTAACTGTTGAGCTGGCCGTAGACGGTGAGGCCCTGCCCGGCGCCTGCCAGGTTATTGACGTCTGTCAGTGTTCCCACATCAAGGAAGGGGACGCCTGTGCTGCCGAATACTCCCGCCGCGCCGGGGGGATTCCCGGTCCCGAGGTTGTCGAGAGATCGGAAAAAATCGAGTCCGAATTCGAAATCATCACCCAGATTGAGTTGCGAAATAACCGCCGAAATCTGGATCTGCTCGGGACGACAATCCATGGTGTCGAGCAGCTCATTGATGAGGGAAAGGTGCTCGGGAGGGCCTGAGGCTATCAGCTGATTCTGCACGTTGTCGGCGATGAGCAGGGTTTTTCCAATGACAATAGATTGAGGCGGTTCGGCCTGATCGGCTCCGGCGTTGCCCAGGTTTCCCGCACCACCGCTGGAACCGCTGTTGCCAAACCCATTGGTATTGGTGCCGTTGTTCTGGGTGCCGAACCGGTTCTGGTCCTGGAGATTGTTTCCGGCCTGTCCGGAAAGCTGGTTACCACCCTCGCCGTTGTCGAGCCCCCGAGTGATAGCGTCCCCGGCTATCTGGAGAAAGTCTGAAACCGAGATATAGCTCAGCTTTCTCCTCATGTAGTTTGAATTCTCGTAGGGCGCGTCGAGATGGGCGATCAGGTTCTCGATGTGCTCCATGTCCACTGGAGTTGCCACGACAAGGATCTTATTGGCCCAGGGCATGGCACGCAGGCGAGGTTTCGGAGCGGTCGGTCGGGCGTAATTTGCGCTACCCTGTGCCATCGACGGTACCACCGCACCGGCGGCACCGACGGCACCTGATGGTTGCCCCCCAGCCGGGTTCTGGCCCCCCGGAGTTGTGGTAGGGTTAGATTCCGATTCATCCAGTCCAAGAATATCGGCAAGCGCTTCGACTGTTTCCTCGGCGTCGGCCCGCTCGAGATGGAAGGTACGATCTACGGTCCGCTGCCTGCTCACATCCAGATGATCACGGAGCTGGATCAGCTGCCGGATCACGGTGGTGTTTTCCGTAATGACCACAGCGGAAGCGTTTTGAAGCGGCGTGATTTTTCCGTAGGGGTGCAGTTCGACGATATTGGTGAACTGCTCCGCAGCTTCGTCGGGGGTGAGGTAGGCCAGCGGCATGATGTACATGACAACGACGTCAGATTCCGGCAGTTGGGAGGGCGTGGTGATGACGGGAAGCCCCTCACTGGTGAGCTTCTTGTCCATGTTATAGGCCACGATTTTCATCTCGTTTGGCACGTCCGTTTTTAGAATGGCGTAGCCGTTGAGGATCAAGCTCTCCTCGATAAAGCGGGCGGCATCCTCATAGGACATCTTTCCCGATGTCTGGATGCTGATTGTCTTGTCTTGGATGTTGGCATCGCGGATCACCCGTTTCCCGGTAAGGCGCTCGTATTCAAGAAGAATGACGGGCACAGGGGTGTTGGGAAACTGCACGTTTGTCATCGGCTGGTTCGCCGGAACCTGCTGTTGAGCCAACGAGGAAGATTCGGTTGCAAACCAGGCGAAGAGAACCAGGCAAGGGAGGAGGAACGTTGGAAGGCGTGAAATCATCGAAGAGGAAAAGGAGAAATATCAGTTTTGACTGCGATTCGGAAGAAGAATCCGCCGTCTTCGAGCCGTCTCGGGTTGCGTTCCCGCCTCTGTATTACCCGACGAAGCGGCGGGAGGCGTTGCGCGGTTCCCGGCAGTAGGCTGTGGCGTGGCAGGAGGGGTGGGAGCATTTGAGCCGGCGTTCCCGGGCGGCGTTGCCGGCTGAGCGGGTTTCGATGTGGGCTGGGCGATCTTCTGGGTCATCAGGTTGGCCATGTAGCCGATATCTGCCACTTCCTGGCCATTGGTGATGGTCACCTTGGCCTCTCTCGGATCATTGGTTTCCGTGGCGTCTACGATTTGGTAAGGATGGGACTCACTCTTTTCCTTGGTTACCATGAAAGGCTGATTGTCGGAGAGATTTCGCAGGTAGGCAATCGGTCCAATGACGCTGTCATGAGACAGGCCGTCCAGGGCAATGTTTTTCCCAAAGGTGCTGGAAATCTGGGCTTCGACGGCTTTGACGACCTCGCGATTGAAGGGGCACTTTTCCCAGACCGTGGCATATTGAGAGACCGGTCTCTGAACCGGTAGCTGGTCTTCGGCCGACGCGAAGGTAGCAACCAGCAAAAGGATGAAAAGTAGGATTCTCATAAAAGTAGGATTCTCATGATTGGGGCGGCGCGTACCATCGAAGAAGTTCAATCTTTGCGGTGATCACCTGGGGGGCATCAGAGCCGGGTGTCAGCTTGAGATTACGGATTACCCGAAATGAAGAGGGGGGCGTGATATCGTAGAGCCATCGCAGGATTCTTCCCAACTCTCCCTCTGCGGTCAATGAGACACCGACTTCGTTGAAGAAGGGGGTTTCATTAACGGGAACGAGAGTGAGGCGAGAGGTGGTCACTCCTGAAGTTCCCGGTTTTTCAGCGCGCTCAAAAATCGCCTGAGTGATGGCCTGATTGTTGGTGAAGGCTGGCTGATTGTTTTCCAGCCATTGGCCGCGCAGTTCCCACATGGCCCGATCTTCGAAGAGAGTCTGGATCTCGATCCATTCGTTTTCCAGGTTGGTGTGCTCCTGGGAAAGCAGTTCCTTCTTGTCGAAGTAAATGTCGGAGCACACCACTACCGCCCCCAGTAGCGCGAGGGAGAGCAGCATGAACAGGAGGTGTTTCTCATTCTTCTTCATTCCCTGAAAACTGGTAGGTTCCGGTGGCGACGAGCTCGACGAGTCCGCCCTTGGAGGTGGGAGGTGGAATCTCCCAGGAGAAATCGGCCAGGCCCGGGGCCTCTTCGATCGCTCCCTTGATTTTGAGAGCGTTTGCCATGGTGGCTCCCTCACCGCGGACGATGACGGTGTTGCTGTTCTGCACCTCAAACGAAGTCAGGCGAAATCCCTTTTCCGGGAGCAGAACGGAAACCTGGTGAAAGATATCCAGGGGCGAGCGTTTCGGATCGACCGCGGGGGCGAGGGCGTACCACTTATCGATCGATGACTGGATCTCATCAGCTGCGAGTCGGTTGTTCTGGATCTGCGAGCGAAGCTGATGGTTGGATTGTTCGAGCATCCAGAGGTGGAGAAAGGCAGCTCCAACGAGGACGGCCAGCGCGAGGATGCCGATGGAAGCAATGAGAGTGCTGCGTTTCTTTTTCGCCTCGGATTCGCGGCTCTCGGAAACCGAGTGAGGGAGTAAATTCCAGTCCTGGGTCGGGCCCACAGGAGCGGGACGAGGGACGAAGGTGATTTTCCGACCCGTTCCTTCGTCGAGTGCCTGGTAAAGATTGACGTCGAATTCCCCCCAGACTACGATTTCGTCCAGCGAATCCAGAATTCCCTTGGCAGAAAGCTCGAGCAGGGTCAGCTGAATTTCGCTGGTGATGGCCTCAGGGGAACCACTCCCCAGGGTGTGAACATGAACCCAGCGTTCGCCGCGGGAATAGCCTGCGATCCAGTTGCCCTCCTCAGTCCAGAGAACAATGGAATCCGCCGGCGGGGTGTAGAGCGTGTATTGAGGGACGAACTCGGCAAACACATCGTCCATGGAATCGAGCTCAGGAAGATTCCACGGGATCGAGACCGACTGGACGAGCGTTCGGCTCCCGTTCAGTTCCACGGTTTTCCACTCGGAGGCTTTTCCGGGGCCCTCCTTGGGACGAATGCCGATTCGCTCGGTTTCGAGAGCGACGACTTCATCGATGATGGCTGACTCCTTGCTGCTCACCCATTGAGGGATAGAAACCACGTCCTGAGTCGGAATTGCGAAGAGCGCCTTGGAAGGAGGGCGAAAGCCCTTGTCTTCGGTTGGTTTCTTCTGGCCGTTGGCAAGATGATACCAGTGTCTGCCGGTGTCATCGCTCAAGTAGGCCCAATCTGGTGTCGCTCGGGTCATTCAATCCTCCGGGTGGTCCATCTTAAGATTCCACCCTGCACTTCAGTGTATTGAACGGTAACCGCCCTTTCAACCGCTATTGCACCAAACCGACCGATTGAAATAATCCGTCGCGACGGGTCGTCGAGGGAGACTCGGGGGGTGACTGCCTCCTGCAGGGGAGCGGGTATCCCCAGTTCATTGAGAGCCAGCTCGAGAGAATCGAAACGCAGGTCGTCGTCGGTTCCTGGTAGTCGATCGTAGCCATCCCGCAGTTCGACGAATTCCTCGGCGGCTACCATACCAATCTCGCACGCGCAGGCGATCAGTTCGGCGGGAGCCTCGTTGAGGTCGAGGGGACCCGCACTCAGCAGGGTAAATGAACTTTTCCATTCCGGATTGACTGAAATGACGAGATCGAATTCATTCACGAGTTCCACCTCATCCAGCGAATCGAAACGCCGGTTGAACGGCTGATTCAATCGGCCCTGTTCGAAGTAAAAAGAGCGCTCGGCTCCCTGGTTGGTGGGTTCCTCGTCGATGTCGACCCAGTCGATCAGGTTGTCGACGACGTCCACGGCCTGGTCCCGCCGCAGACCCCAGCGTACGAAGAGCTCCTCAAGCACCACGCGATCGGCCTCGGGAAATTCGAGGAGGCTGTTGAGATTAAGGCGATCGCCTTCGCTGCTGATGCGAGTCTGGTAGGACTCCACTTCATTGATGTCCCGACGTAGCAGGGGATCGCCGCGCTCGATATCAGGATGACTCCCGATCGCGATGCCACGGTCCGCGAGCTGCTGGGCGCGGAAGATTGAGCTGTCGTTGCTGTCATTCAACAGGCTGACCATGAGAAGCTGAGTCGCCGAAAAGACCGCCATGGACAGGATCGCAATCACCCAGAGAATGGCCATCAACGCCGCCCCGCGAGAGCGGTGAGGCGAGAGTCTGCGAGGTGTTGTCGGGTTCAGGATCATCCTCCGTTGAGACAGAAAAAGACGGTGCGAAGCGCTTCGGTATCGTTCGCAGTTTGAATGGTGAGCTCGATCAAGGAGGTCCTAAGGTTGCCATCGAGGGTTGGCGCCCACTCCTTGCGGCGGCTGTCGTAAAACCGCCAGGTCAGCTGCCGCATTCTCGGGATTAATTCAATGTAGGGTGCATCGAGGTCTTGAAATCCGGTAGTTTTGGCCACCTCGTAATCTGCCTCATTGAGGTAGTAGACCCCCGCCCGGATCAGGCCGTCGGAGCGGATCTCCGAAGCCAGCACCACGTGAGTGATCTGGTCCTCACGATTGGTTCCGAAGTCGAAGGCTCCTGGTGCCTTGGTTAATGACAGGTAGGTGTCTTGTATGGATCCTCCTCGATCGTAGTATTCAAACTCCAGTGACGACTCCGACGTGGTGGATTCAAAGGCGTTGCGACAGGCTGAGATGAATCGGTGACGAAGGGAGGTGTGGTCCTGGGTCTCCGAAATCTCAGTCATCAACTCCGTCGTGGCCCCCACCAGCGAAAAGGCGGAGGCGACAAGCAGCAGAAATACGGCGATCGAGAGCATCATCTCCAGCAGGGTGAAACCGCGGGCCGATGATTGGGAGCAACGAGGTATGGATTTCCAATTCATCTTGCTCCAAACATTTCCCGGTAAACCCAGGTATCGGCGCTGTCGATGAACTCGGAGCGCTGACCGCCGAGTTCCCGTCGGGCCGTGACTTTGACTTCGTAAATCTCCTCGAGGGTGCGGGCTTCTCGATTCTCGAGGTTGAGCCGTTCTACTTCCACTTCGTAGACGATTCCCCGGCCAGTAGAGATCGTGCGACTGCCCACCTCAAGGTTGGGGTTTCGGGAGGTTTCGAGAAGAACCCCGCGCAGTTGTTCCCGGACCTCGACATCCTCGACCGATTCGGCGACGGAGAGGCTGATCAGGTTGATGGCATTAGCCAGGCTGACCGCGGCAATGGCAAAGAGCCCCAACGCCATGAGAAGCTCAAGGAGAGTGAAGGCTGCCTGTCTGTGGGGGCTCGATCGCATCGGGAAAGGGCAGGGTAGAGGATAGCCCGGCGAGGAGCAAGCCACATCAGGCGAAGCGATAGAGCCGGAAGGCCGATCGATCAATCCTCAAACCAGGGTTCAAACACCCGCCTTTCGATGTCCATGAGCTGGCTGAGTTTCGTCTCCAGGTTGCGCTCGGCCGCGAGGTGCTTCTTGCCCGACTTTCGATAGGCCCCGGCAATGATGATGGCTTCAGCAGCCGGGAGTTCATCCACCTTGTATCGAGTGGTGAGGCGTTCGGCGATGTTGAATGCTTCGGCGTATTGTTCCCGGTTGAGGTGGGCGAGGATGAGGGTGGTGTGGTATCTGACGGCTTCTGGTCTCTGGTGGATCAATCCTGCTAACAGGGTTTCCACATTCGGGACACGGCTCCCTGTTAGTTCTCTTAAGTAGATGGAATCCGCCAAAAAAGGGACGCTCAATGATTCGCGCCTGTAGAGACTATCTGTCATCGTGATTAGTTCGTCTTTTCTTCCGGTCTCTGCGAGCATGACGAGGAATTTCGTCAATTCTCTGGTGGAGGGAAGAATTCCCATGGGGCTCTTCGAGGCTTCTACCATCGCTTTGATGGCATGATCAACTTCTCCTGTGATGATCGCTTGCTGATAGATCTCAAGATAGGAATTCCGCATCGTGGATGTCAATTCAGCCAGCCGCCATGCTTCCTGCCATTGCTGGCGAGACTTTACGATTTCCCCCAGATTTTTTAGCGTAACCGCACGAAGTAGTGCCAGTCTGAGGGGCGGAAATCCCTTGGGTGGGTTGCTGAGTATTTCAGACAAATCTTGCCATCGTCGTCCGCCTTGCAGAGCTTGAATGCGCAGATTGAACAGGGTTTCATGATCGCCGGAAGCCTTGGCATGAGAGTACACTTGAGTGGCAATATCATAAGCCTTGTCCCACTGATGAAGGTCCAGTAGCCAAGTAGATATAAGTTTTGGATCAGTATCCTGCAGCCTATTGATCGTTTTATCGGCATATGCCTCAGCTTGTGCTTCACTCTCGAAGGAGAGCCATCGAAGGGTGCAGAAAATTAGCTCGTCGGAGACGGGGATGTTCTCGGCGGTATGTTGCGAAATCCACTGTTCCGCAGCAGGTAGGAGAATATCAGTATTTATCAGCTCATTAGGGATGCTGCCTATTTTTCGATAGGCATGTTGAGACGTTGCAAGATTTTCTGAACGGGATAGCCTCGCCAGCTCAAGCTGTGCCTCTCGTCTGATGGGTTCGACTGGTGAGACAGCGTTCAGTGAAGCACGCAGGATTTGGAATCTCTCATCATATTCAGGTCCCTGTTCGACGATCTTGAGTGCATTTGCCGCATCTCCCTGTGAAGCGAAGTATCCTGCTTTGAGATAAACAAAGTCCGGCTGTACTTTCTCTTCGCTATTGAGGATTTCGAAATATCGATGAAATAATCTGAAATCGCCTAGAGTGAGAAAGATTGAAAGACTCCATGCTCGATCATCTAACGTCGCATCAGGATGATGGAAAAGCTGTGCGGCGACGGGGAGAATTTGTTTGCTTGAAGATGAAGAACCTACCAATAGCACTGCTCGAAGGGCATCGATATTCGTCGGATCAAGCTGGAGGGCAGCGACTGCCAATTGTTGAGCCTTCCTGATATCACCGGACCGGATTGATTGGTTAACCTCGATAAGATGCTTTGACGAGCGCCACTTAGCGAATTGCCCCGACTTGAGGGCCACCAGGCATGAAATCGTGCATGCAAGCAGAAGAATGGCAGCAATCGCTCCAACGGTTTTCCGCCGGATTTTCATCGTATTGGAATTTGTGAAGTGATCGGCTCTTGAAATCGAATGTTTCCGTTAAGATCGTTAATTGGGCCCGTGGGACCAGCATCATCGGGCTGACTTGGATCGGCATCTTCTCCGGTTGATTATGAATCCGATTGCGCAAAGGCTGAGGAGAGAGAACACGGCTGAAGGTTCAGGTACCGCGACGGTATTGAAGGCCAATTGATCGCCTTCTCCGAAACCGAAATTGTAGGTGAAGTTTCCGAACTCTCCGACGACCAAATCCCCTGCCTCGCCGGGTCGAAGGAGCACGTCGTAGTTGGTCTGCGGATCAGGTGGGGGGTCGTCGGCTACGTAGAGCGTTGTGTCGAACCAGTAGATAAGATGCTCAGCATTTGCATCGCTGAACGAGTTGGTAGACGATAGCCAGACCGCGACCTTTCGGCCTACGACCGAGGAGGTGTCGACGGTGGAAACGGAATTATGAAGCCCGTCGAATGGTCCTATATCGTCCACCTCAACACCAACACTCCCGATTGAGATGAAATCAGCTGCGAGCGACGAAAAATCGGTCGTGAAAGCTGTCGAGATATCAGCGCTTGAACTATAGGTGCTGGAAAATCCACCGATAAAAAATGTGCCCGAAGCAGCGAGAAGAGAACTGCCGTCCTCAAGGTAGAAGGCGTGTCCTCCTCCGCTGACACCTGTGCTGACATTGGAGATCCCAAAGTCCGAGCCACGGCCAGAGAGAATGGCGGACGTGACGAAGATACAGCAGCATAATACCGTATAATGATACGATGTTTGTCGTATGCGTGGAAACATGTTGGGAGGTGTGGCTAATTAAGGATTCGGTAAATCCTCTGTTATCATAACACTTGATTCACCACTTTGCCTCTCAATAAAAAAAGAGCCACTGTCGGGGAGAGGAATGTTCTCTGAATTAGCGCCCCCAGTTACCGCTCTCCATTCGGGGTCTTGTCCGAATCCCCCTTGAAAATAGAAGTATTTGTCGAACCCTCCTGAGTCAGATGGGATGTATACAACATCAGCGTCGACAGAAGTTCCCCACTTTAGCCCGTCTTTGAGCCCGCTGTTTCCGAGTGTCAGCCTCCCTTCGACTGGGCTTGGATTCGAGACTAGATTAAATCCCTCGTAGAGTGGAATGTTGGTCGGACCGACTTTCACACTGCCACTGATTGTTATCTGTTTTGCAACGGAATCTTTGGTTTCAATGATGACTCCATCACCAAAGTGAATGGTGACGGAACCGGCCGGGCTCCCGCTGAGAGTTCTCCATTCAGGATCCTGACCGAAACCGCCCTGAAAGTAGTAATACTTGGAGAATGAGCCGGACGAATAAAGGTAGATCAGATCAGCTGAAACGCTCGTCCCCGCCTTTAAACCAGCAGAATTATCGGCTCCAAAAATGGATGCTAACGTAGGAAGCGCCTTGATCGAAATTCGGCTGCCGTCAAAACTCGCGGGATCAATACCTCCAGCTTCGATGTCTTCTTCCAAGGTGAGAGCCTGTCCAGTCCACGAAGCAATGTTGGCACAAAATCCTTCATAGGTCCCACTGACAATCTCCATGGCGTAAGCAGTTCCAACTTCAAGTGAACTCAGGTCAATACCTGTGTTGACCTCGACACCACTCAGAATCGTATCTCTGCTTGTCAGCAGTGTCGGCGTTGTCAAATTGACGCCGAGATAGGTGAATCCCGTCGCCGGCAACTCCGTTGAAACCACGCCCACCGGATCCGTCGAAACCATGGTTTGGGCCGGGCAGGTGGTTGCCGAGACCGCGTAGCCAACGGCCCCCAGCAGGAGTAAGGTTCTGGTATTCATGGCGTTGGAGGTCTGAGGTTGGTAGAGGAAACGACACCTCCACGGTAAGTCTAGCGATTTTCCGGCTTCAGATCAAGGCAAGGAAACACCCAATTTTTGTTTTATTTCTTGGAGCCACCTCGCCCGGCAAAGAGGTTATGAGTTTTTCAAACAGTGAAATCGGGTGGCGGTTTCTAAAATAGTTGAAGAAATGCGCTGAATTGGATCCTTCCGAATAATAAAAATCGTCATATTAACAGTGATTTCCACCTTTTGAGTATTTCGAGAATGACTTCACCGAATTTGAGGCGTTTTCTTTGAGTCTCGGGCGTGCGCTGAAATCTTTGAGTCTCGGGCGTGCGCTGAAAGAAAGTTCCCGAACGTTGTTGAGAACTTCAGGCTGGGTCTGAGGGCAGCGACAGTGCTAGGTTACCGGCCAACTGACTCATGAAGCCGACGAAGCCTCAGCGAATTCGAGTGATCGACTCCCATACCTGCGGAGAGCCGACGCGAGTCGTGGTGGCTGGTGTTTCGGAGCCGCGAGGGAACTCGATGGCTGAGAAACGACTCAACTTCAGCGGGGAACTGGACTGGATGCGCTCGGCGGTCGTTTGCGAGCCGCGAGGTCACGATGCCGTGGTCGGGGCGATGCTGTGCCAACCCGGTGAAGAGGATTGTGTTGCCGGGGTGATTTTCTTTAACAATGTCGGGGTCTTGAACGGCTGTCTTCATGGAACGATGGGACTGGCGGTCACCCTGAAGCACCTCGGCAGGATCGGGGATGGCAAGCATCGAATCGACACGCCCACCGGTGTCGTGACCGTAGAGGTCAGGGAAGATGGCTCGGTGACGGTGGGTAATGTGCGGAGTTACCGTTACCAGTCAGGGATCGAGGTCGATGTTCCCGATTGGGGAACGGTCTGGGGTGATATCGCGTGGGGAGGAAACTGGTTTTTTCTGGCTGACTCGCCTCTTGAGCTGATGGCAACGGCGGCAGGTATCGACGAGTTGACCCGATTTTCAATGGCTGTGCGTCGCCAGCTGGAAGCCTCCGGTATTACGGGGGATGACGGAGGGGTGATTGACCATATTGAACTGTTTGGTCCTCCGGCAGACGGCGAGGCGGACGGAAAGAACTTCGTCCTTTGCCCCGGGGGAGCCTTTGATCGATCTCCCTGCGGCACAGGAACGAGTGCGAAACTGGCTTGTCTTCATGCGAGTGGCAAGCTGAAAGAGGGGGATCGATGGCGGCAGGCAGGAATCCTCGACACAGTTTTCGCCGGTGAGGTCAGAGAGGCCGAAGAGGGCGGGGTATACCCGACCGTAACCGGTTCTGCTTTTGTCACCGCCGAAGCCGAACTGATGATTGATCCGAAAGCACCTTTTGCCTTTGGAATCCCTTTTAGTTGATTTTTGGACACAACATCATTATAGGGAGAGCGGCTCTGATTTTTTCTAGCAATGCAGGACAACGTATTTCAAGGAACCATACCGGCACTGATGACCCCGTGCTCTGGAGACGGCGTGCCGAATCACGAAGCGCTCGTCGAGACTGGCTGCAGCCTGATCGAAGCTGGGATGCGAGCGGTGGTTTACTGCGGATCAATGGGGGATTGGCCACTGTTGACTGACGAACAGCGACAGGACGGGGTTCGGGCACTGGTTGGCGCCGGCGTGCCTACCGTTGTTGGAACCGGAGCGCAAAGTACGCGCCAGGCCGCGGCACATGCGGCACAGGCAAAAGCGTGCGGCGCCGACGGGCTGATGGTGATTCCGCGATTGCTGTCACGCGGGACTTCGCCGGCGGCTCAGCGAAATCATTTTTCAGCTGTCCTGGAAGCAGGTGTGGATCTTCCTGCGGTGATCTACAACAGCCCTTACTACGGCTATGAAACGAAGGCGGATCTGTTCTTTGCTCTGCGGGAGCAGCACAAAAACCTGGTCGGCTTCAAGGAATTCGGCGGTGCCGCTTCGTTGACTTATGCGGCAGAGAACATCACAACGGGTAATCCGGACCTCACGCTCATGGTGGGTGTCGACACGCAAGTTTACCACGGTTTTGTGAATTGCGGGGCGAAGGGAGCGATCACAGGAGTCGGCAACGCGCTGCCAAAGGAGACACTTCGTTACGTGGAGCTTTGTGAGCAGGCTGCGGCCGGTGATTCCAAGGCGCGTGGCTATGCTAGGGAACTCAGTGAGGCGCTCAATGTCCTGTCGATGTATGACGAAGGACCCGATCTCGTGCTCTATTACAAAGCTCTCATGGTGCTGGAAGGGCATGCCGCATTCGAACACCAAATCAATGCGGACGATTGTCTTTCAGCGAGCCAGTATGCTTTCCTCAAGCAGCAGTGGGAGCAGTTCCGGAATTGGTGGAAATCGTGGCCCGGCGCAGCGGGATGAGTCAGAGAGATCCTCATCTTGTCATTGGTGGCGGAGTGATAGGGCTTTGCTCCGCTTACTTCCTCGCGAAGGCCGGGCACCAGGTTGTGTTGGTGGATCGGGATACCTCCCGTCGTGAAAGTTGTTCAGACAAGAACGCGGGCATGGTAGTGCCCAGTCACTTTATTCCGCTGGCTGCTCCGGGGGTGGTGACGCAGGGATTGAAGTGGATGTTGAATCGCCGGAGCCCATTTTACCTGAGGCCAAGGCTGGACCCGAAGTTGTGGGCGTGGTGCTGGCAGTTTTTGCGCCACAGCAACCGTCAGCATGTGGAGAATTCCCGCGAGCTGCTGCGCGACCTCAGTTTTGAAAGCCGGGGTCTGTTCGAGCAGATGTCTGCAGATCTGGGATTTTCCCTGGTGAAACGCGGACTACTGATGCTGTGCCGTTCAGAGGAAGGACTTCGGGACGAGGCGGAAGTCGCTGTCATGGCGAACGAGATCGGAGTGGATGCGGAAATCTGCGGGCCAGAGCGGATCGCTGAATTGGACCCCGATGTCGAGATGGATGTGAAGGGAGGCATCTGGTTCAGTCAGGACTGCCATCTCGATTCTAAACAGTTTCTTTCTGCCCTGCGCCGGGGGATTGCTGAGGCAGGCGGTGAGTTCATTGACGGGGAGGTCGTCGATTTCCGGATTGATGAGGAAGAGGTGACTCAGGCCATCACGGGGAAGGGTGAGGAGATAAACGTTTCCAATGTCATCCTGGCCGGGGGTGCCTGGTCGCCCGAGTTGGTCCGGCATTTTGGTGTGTCTCTGCCGATGCAGGGAGGGAAAGGTTATTCCTTCACCTTGTCGGAACCTGCGGAAATGCCGCAGCGTTGCAGCCTGCTGAAGGAAGGCAGGGTCGCGGTGACACCGATGAGTGAGACGCTCCGGGTGGCAGGGACGATGGAGATTTGCGGGAACGATCTATCGATTGATCCAGTCAGGCTTGAGGGAATCGTGGATTCTTTCTGTCGCTTCTTTCCCGCCTTTCAGAAGACGGATTTCTCAGGGTTGGATGTCTGGTCAGGGTTGCGTCCATGCACGCCGGACGGCTTGCCCTATGTCGGACCGATCGAGGGATTTGCTAATGTGTTGGTCGCGACCGGCCACTCCATGCTTGGATTGAGCCTCGGACCCGTGACAGGAAGGCAGGTGGCAAGCCTGGTAGGCGGTGAGAGTGCTGACAGCCGTCTCGATCCAATGCGTTTCGGATGAGCCGTTGAACGGTGCAAAAGAGGGCGCGGTGCTCCTGCGTGCGAGAGAAGATGTCAGTCTCGTCAGCGAAAAGGGAATTCTGTCCCCGAGTTTACGCTCGTTTTCTTTTCACGAGGAAAGAAAGCCCATAGACGACTGCGGCGCAGATCACCACAAAGGGGCCGGTGGGCACATTGAGCTGGAAACTCATGGCGAGGCCGCCGGTATTATAAATGAGTGTTAGTCCGATGGCGACCAGCATAATGACCCACAGCTGGCGGGAGAAGCGGGATGCAGTAGCTGCCGGAAGGATCAGCAGGGCGAGGCTGAGAATAATGCCGGCCACCCGTACCATGAGGACCATGCTGACGGCTGTGATGGCAAGCAGGAGGAGAAAGTAGGCGTTCGAATTGATGCCCCTGAGACGGGCAAACTCTTCGTCAAAACACACCGCAACGAGCTTGTGGTAGAACAGGGCAATGAGAATAAGCACAAGGATCCCCAGGGCAAAGGTGGCGGTGACATCACTTCCCGAGGTGACGAGGATATTGCCGAAGATGTAGCTCTCGAGGTTTGGTTTCTGGCCGGGAGTGTAGTGAATGAAGAGGATGCCGGCCGCCATCCCGAAAGCCCAGATCGCACTGATGATCGTGTCCTCGCGTTCACTCGCGCGCAGGCTGACCCAGCCGATAATGAATGCAGAGAGGAGGGCGGCGAGAAAGCCTCCCAACATGGGGGTGAGCCAGTCCAGGTCGTAGGTCCTGCCGAAATAGAAGGCGGCGCCAATTCCTCCGAGCATGCTGTGGGCGATCGCTGCCGCAATGTAGCCGATTCGACGGGTGACAACGAGAGAGCCGACCGCACCAAAAGTGAACGCGGAAATGATACCGGCAAGGAGCGAGTAGCGAATCAGCGGAATCGTTTGAACGGCGTCGAAGAACTCAGTCATGCTGGCAGGCGGAATGGTCTCCTTGCGAATGGCGGGTGCGAAGGTCGTGTTCGACGCGATGTACGCCGCTGTAGATTTCCTTCACGACTTCTCCGGATAGGGGAAGAGAGTGGCGGTGGATGCGATGATTGACGCAGAGCACCGAGTTTCCCACCGCGGAGACGAGGTCGAGGTCGTGAGTGACGAGGAGAATGGTCATTTTCTCCCGAAGGCGTGTGAGGGTCTCAAGTAATTGGGCTTCCACAGATAAATCAATATTGGCAGTCGGCTCGTCGAGGAGCAGCAGCTTGGGCTCACAGGCGAGAGCCCGTGCGATGAGAACTCGCTGACGCTGGCCTCCGGAAAGGTCGGAGAAGGGGCGACTGGACGAATCTGCCAGAGCCACTTCCTCGAGCGCTTTCAAGGCGACTTCGCGACAGGCTTTGGAGTAACGTCCCACGCCCAGTCGGTCGAGACGCCCCATCAAAACGATGTCGAGAGCGCTGACGGGATAGAGTGGGTCGAATCTCAGGGCCTGGGGGACGTAGCCAATATCGCAACGTGCCTTGGCCGGTGACTTTCCGAGAATGGTCAGGCTGCCTTGGCTGGGCTCGAGCAGACCCAACATGAGTTTTAACAGCGTCGACTTGCCGCCTCCATTTGGGCCGATCACACAGAGAGATTCGCCTTCATGAATCCGGAAGGATACGTCTTCCAGAACGAGTGATTTCTGATAGCGAAACGAGAGCCCACGCGCTTCCGCAACAATGGGCGTGGAGTGTTCGGATGATTCAACAGGGTTCACTCGGAGAGGTAACAGGGTTCAGTCAGTTGCCGGGGCTTCGGCGCATCTGATAATCTGACTCGGTCAAATAATATGCACGCCTTTTGCGCAAGAGTCTTGCGTTATTACTTCTGTCGAGCGAGCCGTTTCTCATTGATTTTGAGAAGGATTTCCGCCGTCGCGCGAGCGTCGCAGAGAGCGCGGTGATGGCTTTCCAGCGAGATTTCAAAATGGGCACTGAGGTTGGCGAGAGAGTAGGAGGGCTGGCCCGGAAAATGTCGGCGGGATTCGACGACAGTGCAAAGCGTGGGACAGCGCAGTTCTTCTCCGATTCGTTCGTACTCGCCCTTGATGAAACTGTAATCAAACTTGGCCCGATGGGCCACAAACACGGCCCCATCGAGGAACTCCCGAAACCCGTCGGCGATGTCGGCAAAGAGCGGCGCATCAGCGACCATGTCGTCAGTGATCCCGGTCAGGGACACGATATTCCCCGGGATGCGTCGCTGTGGATTGATGAGAGAAGACCATTCCTCGATGATTTTGCCGTTGCGAACGCGGACGGCTCCGATCTCGGTGACGCGATTCCACTGGGCGTTGCCGCCGGTAGTTTCCACATCGACAACGACATAGTCCTGATCCGGGTCGACGATCCATTCGACTCGCAGCACTTCAACAGGAAAGCCGGCGCGCTTGAGCCTGTCGAGTTGGGCGAGCTGATTGCGACGCAGGGAGTCGCCCTCGGCCTTGATCTCGGCGAAACGGACCTGGTCATCTTTGATGACCATCAAGTCAGGGAAGCCGTTGCGCCGAGCCTGCCACTGTTCGCTCATTTCCCGCAGGACATGGGAAAGGGCTCCTTTCGGCGCTGATCTGACGAGGCGGCAGGTGAGATCGAGAAGGTCGGGGGACCAAATGACGAAGTGGTTCGGGGAACCGTCGTGCTCCTCAAAGGATTGCCGGATGCGTTCGATAACGGCCCCGGGATTTGAAAACTCCTCGAGGCGGGAATCAATGGTTTCACGGTGGTTGTGATAGAACTGGCCGGTATGGAGGTCTTGCGGGCTGCGGTCAAAAGGGGTGTGGACCGCCGCGGACTCGTCGGTGAAGAGTAGGTCCCAGAAGATGAGCCCGAAGAGTTGGCCCCAGATCACGTTTTCGGTGTGCCAGGCTTGGGCACCGCCTTGCTGGAGCTTTCGGATCGCGGCTCCTTCGGGATAATTACGCCCCGATTCATCGAGTGGCAGGACAGGGGCCTCTCGGAGCAGGGCAGTGAGACGCCCAACTTTCTTTTTCTCAAACTTTCGTTCGTAAAAGTCTTCGGCGAAGAGGAGTTCCTGGTCGCAGGACGGGTCTTCAATAAGGCGGCCGAGCAGTTTTGCCGCTTCTTCAGCGCGGCCTGCGCTCATGAGAAGGCGAACGGTGCGCTCAGTCGACGGAAACTGATCCGAAAGTTGGTGGACGGCGAGAGCTCGCTCGAAGTCTTCGTGACGTTCGAACCAGGCTCCGAGCCGGTTGAGGGCGCGGCCACGTAGTATTTCAATGTCAGGATCGTCAATCCGGGGCCAATGGGGAGATTCGGTGAAACACTGCTCAACAGTCGCTTCGCCGGGATCGGTGAGTTCGGCGAGCAGCTTGCGGTAGCGATAGGCTGCCAGGGCGACGACGCGGGAATTGAAGCGGGGTTTGAACTCCTGTTTGAACGCCTGCGTTTTCATGACGCCCAGATCCCGCAGAGCAAAATCAGCGAGACCGGAGCGTAGATCTCCGAAATAGAGAAACAGAAAGTAGCCGAGTTCGTCGGTGTGCCCCTGGGCAAGGTGCGTTTCGATGGAGCCGGGAGCGCATAACTCTTCGAAAGGCAGTTCGGTCAGGGTAAACTGAATGAGTTCGGCCTTCTTCGCGTTGCTGCGAGGCATTTCAACGGTGAGGGGAAAGTCATGTTGGCGGATGCGGGCGGCGAGGGCATCGCGCGTATGAATGCGAAGCAGGTCTTCGTACTGGGTGGCAGCCACCGGGAGGATGAAATCCCGATCGCGGAGCTCTGCGACGGCAGCGGGGGTGTCGTGGATTTCTTCGTAGCGAAGGTAGTCGCGAACAAAGACATGACCCTTGCGGTTCACCATGCGGACATAGAGGCAGCGGGCATCGAGGCTGAGGTTCTGAAAGCTTTCGGCAAAGGCGAGGTGTTTCGGATCGAGGGCGTGTTGGTAGCGCGTCAGGATAAAATCCAGCATTTCCTCGAAGTGATCGAGGTAGTAGCGGGATTTAAGAATAACGGCAGGCTTGGGGGACACGGTTTGTTAATTTGGCATGTTCCTTTGAACAATTCCACCAAAGCTCTCAAAAAAGCTGGAAGGGGCAGGGAGCTCTGTTAGCCTTTGCCCCATGTCATCCTTGCTGGAAGTCACCGGAATCGGGAAGTCATTTCCCGGAGTGAGAGCGCTCAACGGGGTGGACTTTTCCGTGTCTGCCGGAGAAGTCGTGGCGCTGCTCGGCGAAAACGGCGCCGGTAAGAGCACGTTGATGAAGATCCTGGCCGGGGTTCAGCCGCCGGATGAAGGTGAGATTCAGGTCGGTGGTGAAACGGTGTCGATTCGCTCAGTTCATGAAGGCCTCGAAATGGGGATTGCGCTGATCCACCAGGAGTTGAACCTCGCCACCAACCTGACCGTGGGTGCGAATATCTTTCTGGGGCGTGAGCCTCGCACTGCGGGAGTGATTGATGAGAAAGCGATTGCGGAGAACGCGGCGGTCTTTCTCGAGCGGGTTGGTTTGGATGTGGCACCTGACACGCTGGTGGAGGACCTGACGATCGGGAAGCAGCAGCTCGTTGAGATCGCCAAGGCACTTTCAACCCATGCCAAGATCTTGATCATGGATGAGCCGACTTCGAGCCTCTCGCAAGGTGAGACGGAGCGGCTCTTCGAAGTGGTCAAGGAACTGAGGAACGACGGCGTTGCGATTGTCTACATTTCTCACCGACTCGGCGAAGTCGAGGAGCTGGCCGATCGGGTGGTCGTGCTTCGCGACGGTGAAAACGCAGGGGATCTTTCCCGCAAAGAGATCAATCATGATGCTATGGTCAGCCTGATGGTGGGACGTGACCTGTCGCAGTTCTATAACCATGAGCCTCAGAAGCCCGGTGAAGTCGTCCTCTCCGTTTCCGGGATGAGAACGCCGGCTCATTCGCACGAGGAGATTTCTCTCGAGCTTCGGGCAGGAGAGATTGTGGGTTTGGCAGGGTTAGTCGGGGCCGGAAGGACCGAATTGCTTGAAACGCTCTTTGGAATTGCTCCGGCGGTTAGCGGTGATATTTCCGTTGGAGGAGAGACGGTCGCTGTGACCGGTCCCCGGGTTGCTATTGCCCATGGCATGGCGTTGGTCCCCGAAGATCGCAAGCAACAGGGGCTGGTGATTGAGATGGCGGTGGCGGATAATCTGAGCCTGGCCTCCCTCGAACGTGACCAGAAGAGAGGGCGGCTCAATTTCGAGGCGGAGAAGAGCATCACTGAAGAGATGACGGAAAAAATGCGGATCAAGACTCCGTCGTCACGGCAGGTGGTTCGATATCTGTCGGGCGGCAACCAGCAGAAAGTCGTGCTGGGCAAGTGGCTCGCGATGAAGCCGAGGGTTCTGTTGCTCGATGAGCCGACCCGCGGCATCGATATCGGGGCAAAGCAGGAAATTTACGCGCTGATGGAGGAACTGGCAGAGGAGGGGGTAGCGATTCTCTTTGTTTCCAGCGAAATGGAGGAAATTCTCGGGATGTCGGACCGTGCTCTCGTCATGCACGAAGGCCGCCTCTCCGGAGTGCTGAGCCGGGAGGAGCTTAGCGAAGAAGCGGTGATGCAGCTGGCCACGGGGCGCAGCGAAGCCGCGGCCTGATTGACGAGTCGCGCTGTGACTTGCGCAATCTTGCGAGGTGGCCGACATTCGCGCCCCTATGGCCCGTGTCCTAGCCGCCATGTCTGGAGGAGTCGACTCCTCGGTTGCTGCAGCCCTGCTTCTTGAGCAGGGGCATGAGGTCGTGGGTGCTTACATGAAGAACTTCACGAATGAAGAGAACCTGCCGGGGGACTGCCCCTGGGAGGAGGACATTCGTGACGCCCGGGCCGTCTGTGACTACCTCGGGATTGAGTTTCGCATCCTCAGCTTGATGGATGAGTATCATGACCGGGTCGTGGAATACCTTCTCGCGGGCTACCGCAACGGGGTGACTCCGAATCCGGACGTGATGTGCAACCGGGAGATGAAGTTCGGTATCTTTCGTAAATTCGCGAAGTCGCAGGAGTTTGAGTATCTCGCAACGGGGCACTATGCCCGGATCGATCGTCACAATGACGGTTCAGTCGATATTCTTCGCGGGGCAGATGGGAAAGATCAGACTTACTTTCTCGCTCTGCTGGAGCAGGATCAGATTCAGCCCGCGATGTTTCCCATCGGTCATCTTCCGAAGCCGGAGGTCCGAAAGGAGGCTGAGCGTCTCGGAATCCCGGTGGCCCAGAAGAAGGACAGCCAGGGAATCTGTTTCATCGGCGATATCAAGATGTCAGATTTCCTCGGACATTATATCAAGGATAATCCCGGTCCCATCGTAACGCTGGATGGTAAAGAGGTCGGCAGTCATCGCGGGTTGCACCTTCACACGCTGGGGCAGCGCAAAGGCCTCGGTGTGCCATCCAATACCTTCGGAAAGGCCTACGTCGTGGTGGAAAAACGCGGTGAGACCAATGAACTGGTGGTTGCCTTTGACGAGCCGGAGACCCCGAAGCTCTACGCGACGAAGTGCCGGGTCGGGAGTATCTCGGTCACGAATCAGCCTCTTGGCTCGGCCGAAGATCTCGCCGCCCAGCCTCGCTATCGCTCAGCTGCGGTATCGGTGACGCCTGAGTTTCTTGATGATACGACGGCTATCCTCACCTTTGAGAAGCCGCAGCGGGCGCTGACGCCGGGACAGATCTGCGCGTTCTATGATGGGCCGAAGCTCCTCGGGGGAGGTGTGTTTCAGGAGATCATGCACGAAGGCTGAACAGGCTGAACAGCTCCGGTATTAGAAGGAGTCGCTGATCAACTGGATGAATCGCGAGCCTGCCGGGGTGAGCTTTGCGCTGGAGCCGGTGCCGGTAATGCGGGCTGAAGTCATGTAGGAGTGATCGGTCTCGGAGTGTTTCACGTAAGAGACAATCGGTGCACTGGTCGACTTCAGGCTCGGTCGGACCTGCAGGGGAATGCCGGTAGCGGCGAATGAAAATTCCCAGCTGGGAGGATTGGATCCCCGGTCGAGATCGCGCAGGAGCCAGGGATAGCGTCGCAGGATATCGACCTTGCCGTGATTGGGAACGATGACCTTGTAGTAGACTTCGGTCTCGTTGACGAGGAAAGACGGAATGGTGATGTTTGGATCTTTGCGATGCTCGATATAGAGCTTGGCAATATCCATTCCGATGAGATTGAAGCCGTTGAAGAGGCTGTGCTTGTTTTCGCTGGTGAAGTGACGTTCATACCAGCCCTGGAAACGGTCACTCAGAATCATGCAGAGCTCGAGGTGAACGTGGGCTCGTTCGCGGTTAATTCCGGCTCCGGTGTAACCCATGATGGCAATGGTTTCGCCGGCTTTGACGGCCTGACCACGCGTCGCGTTGATTTTACTGAGGTGGGCGTAAAGGGAAAAGAAAGGTCCGTAACCCCAGTCATGGTGCACGACCAGATACTTCCCGTAGTTGCTGGCTGAGGAGGAGTCATTCACATGCACAACCGTTCCGTCGGCGATAGATCGGATTTCATCGAGAGGATTGCCCGAACTGTCGCGATGGACGGGACGAATGTCGATGCCCTCGTGGAGGCGGGTGTAAACGATACCGATGCTGGTGCGCCTCTGGTTCCGGCAGAATCCGTAGGTGCCGCCCTGCCAGGGCTTGGAATTGACCCCTTCGAAGTAGCGGTCGGTGTACATGTAAAACTTCGAGGGATCGCTACCGAAGATGGCATCGTTGTCAGAAGTCAGAACGAGACCGAGTGGCCGGATTTGACCCAGGGCAGGCAGGGACACGGCCAGAAGGAGAAACGCGAGGGGAAAGAATCTCATGACAGGAGTGTCGAACGACGTGATTTTAATTAACACATCTAAGACACTTTGCC
>JABSSQ010000159.1 GCA_013213905.1 Verrucomicrobiales bacterium
CTGGCTCGCCCCCAGATCGTGAACCGCACCGAACATATTTCCGAAAGTGGCGTGGAACTCATTCTGGCGATCGACGTGTCCCGCTCCATGCAGGTGGAGGATTTCACCATCGCCAACAGTCGGGCCAACCGGCTCCAGGCGGCCAAGAAGGTGACCCGCGATTTCATTCGGAGCCGCACCACTGACCGCATCGGCATTCTGGCTTTCGCTGGACGCCCCTACCTCGCCAGTCCGTTGACTATGTCCAAATCCTGGCTTGAGGGCCCTATGGGACTCGAGCGGGTCAAGATCGGCATGGTCGAGGACGGCACCGCGATTGGGTCCGCCATCGCTGCCGCCGCCAAGCGTCTCGACAAGCGCGACTCAAAGAGCAAGGTCATCGTCCTGCTCACCGACGGCGTCAACAACGCCGGTCAGCTCTCACCCATTGAGGCCGCCAAGCTCGCCAAGACGCTCAATATCAAGGTCTACACCATCGCGGTAGGCACTTACGGCGACTATGTCATTCAAACGCCCCTGGGGCCGCAGCGGCTCCGTCAGGAGTTCGACGAAAAAAACCTCAAGGAGATTGCTGAAATCGCTGAAGGGAAATACTTTCGCGCCCAGGATACGTCAGGCCTCGAGCGGATCTTCGCCGATATTGACGAGATGGAGAAAACCGAGGTGATCCGTCATACCCGCCTCGAGGCGGATGAACTCTTTCACTGGCCGGCAATGGCCGCCATTATTTTTGGTTTGCTAACTATCGTTGGAGAAGAAACCTTCTGGAGGCGATACCCATGACCGACCTGACCTTTGCAATCCCGGCCTGGCTCTGGGGAGGACTGCTCATAGTTCCTCTCTTCGCCTTGCGTTTGTGGGCGCATTGGCACGCCCGCAAGAAGCTCCCCGGTCTCGTTTCACCAAAACTCATGGGGCAGCTGGTCAATGGAAGCAGCCGTCCTCAGCGCTGGGTGGTTTTCTCCCTGCGCCTGCTTGCCCTGCTGGCGCTGTTTGCCGCCCTGGCCCGCCCGCAGCTGGGATACGAGGAAGTCGAAACCCAAACCGACTCCCGCAATCTTATCATCGCCATCGACACGTCGCGCAGCATGCTGGCTGACGACCTTGCACCCAGCCGCCTCTCCCGCGCCAAGTTGGCGGCCAATGACATTGTCAGGGCCCTGCCCGAAGACCGTATCGGGCTGATGGCATTTGCCGGCCGCCCTTTTCTCCAGGCGCCACTCACCGTCGATCACGAGGCGGTACTCGAAGCGATCAACCAACTCGATACCGAAGTGATCCCACGGGGCGGGACCAATCTTGCCGCCGCAGCTGAACTCGCCCTCGAGACCTTCGAAGAAGCCAACTTGGACCAAAGCACACTCGTTCTTTTTTCCGACGGCGAAGCCCTCGAAGGTGGCAAAGAGTTGGAGGGAGTTCGCCTCCGCGCCGGCGAAGCCGGGATGACCATCATCACCGTCGGCGTTGGCACCCGTGAAGGCTCACTCATCCCTGAACTCGATCAGAAAGGAGATCCCATCCCCGGCGTTTTCCTGAAGGACAATGAAGGCCAGGTTGTTCGCAGCCGACTTGAAACCGGAGCCATCCGTGAACTGGCGGGCAAAGACGGGCTTTATGTTCACCTCGGAGGTAAAACCTCTCTTTCCAGGGTCGTCAGCGAGATCCAGAAGGGCATTGCCACGACTCGCGAAGAGGGTGAATCCCGCCTCCGTCCGATTGAGCGTTTCATGTGGCCGCTCGGAGCCTCTTTCATCCTGCTGGTTCTCTCGCACTTTGTTCCACTGCTTTGGCTGAAGCCGCGCCAATCCCAGTCGGCCTTTGCTCCCGGTGCTGCTACCGGTCTTGTCGCCGCCCTGCTTCTCTTCAGTCCTGGCCTTGACGCCAAAGATGCCGTGATGCAGGGCTACGAGTCCTATCTCGAAGGCAACTATGAGGAGGCCATTCGAACTTACGAAGGTGCCCTGACGGAAAAGAACACCAAGCGCGACCACTCCTACCTTCAGATGGGCCTGGGGGCTGCCACTTTTCGCACAGGCAACTACGAACGGGCTGCCGAAGCCTACGGGCAGGCCCTCGTGGATTCCAGCGACAGCATTCGCGAGCTGGCGCATTACAATCTCGGGAACACGCTTTTTGAGCAGGGTGCCTCCGGCCTGACCAACCTCCAGGGCACAGCAAATCCCGACACCCTTCAGAGCCTGTCATCTCCCAACGACCAGCGCGAAAACACCATCCGCCAGTGGGAAGGTGCGATTGAGCATTACGAATCCGCCCTCTCGCTCAATGCCAACAACAAGCAGGCGGCCCACAACCTGGAAACCGTAAAGAAGAAGCTGGAGGAACTGAAGAACCAGCAGGAAGAGGAGCAGCAGCAGGAAGAACAGCAACAACAGGACCAGCAGCAGGGTGATTCCGATCAGCAGGACGAAAACCAGGATCAGGAACAGCAGGACCAAGAGCAATCCCGGCAGGAAGAGGAAGAGCAGCAGAACGAGCAAGAGCAGGAACAGGAAGGACAGCAGGACCCCAACGAGGACGACCAGAACGAGGAACAGCAACCTGACGACAATTCCGGCGACAACGAGCAGGAACAGCCCGAGGATCCCGGTGGCGAAGAGGAGCAGAATCAGGACAACCAGGATCCACAACAGGACGACAGCCAGGGTCCACAGGATCAGCCCGAACAGCCTGACGCCCCTCAAGAGGGTGATCTTGGAGCCCAGCCTGACCAACCTCAAAATGCGCAGCCTCAGCAGGCCCAGATGAATCCGGAAGATCTGCAACAGAATCCCGAAACCGGATACTCCCCTTCCGAGGCTCGCCAACTCCTCGAAGCCCTCGCTGATGAAACCGAGGTCCGGCCTGTCTTGATGCCTTCAGGAAACGAGAACTACAAGAACTGGTAATTGATGCCCCGACGAATCGTCATATTTCTCCTGACATTGTTCTTTGCCCTGCCCCTGACAGCGCAGGACAACAGCGGTGCGCAGACCATTTTCTCGTCGGAACTGCTCAACGCCGACAACAAGATCCCCATCGGGGAATACGGCACCCTCGTCTTCAGGTTCGCCGGCGGCGACGTGGACATGCCTGCCCAGATCCCAGCGGAAGGCCTTGAGATCAGCCACTCGCAGAAGCACAGCAACTTCAGCGATGTCAACGGTGTCTCCACCTTCGTCACCACTCACTTTTACCGGGTCCGTGGCACGGAACTCGGGCAGTACCGAATCCCGAGTGTTTCTGTTCCTTTCAAGGGCTCCGAGGTTTCGACCCAACCAATCGTGGTGGCCATCCATGAGCGCGATGATTCTGACGCCGCCAACGCGTCGCGCTCCGAGTTTGGCAAACTTGAGCTCGATAAGACCGAGTTCTACGTCAACGAGATTGTCCCCTTCACCATGACCGGTTACGTCCGCGGACGGAACTCGATCAATGACGTCGTCCGTGCCCAACTCGAACACGAAAGCTTCATCTTTAAAGGCTTCCGCAATGTGCGGACCAATGCTTCAGAAATCGGCAACACGCTCTTCTCGCATGCCAGTCTGCCTTCGACCTTCTTCGCGCTCAAACCCGGAGAGCACCGCCTCGGCCCGGGAATGATGGCCGTCCGCGTGCTCGAATCCGGAGGCGGTCGTGGTCTCTCTGCTTTCTTCGCCCGCACCTCTCTAAAGGAACTCGCCACCAACACTGTCACCACCACTGTCAAACCTCTCCCCGAAGGTGCCCCCGCCAGCTTTACTGGTGGCGTCGGTGTCTTCCTGATCAATGCCAAGCCTTCGACCACCGAGTTGAATGTCGGTGACCCTATCTCGATGGACTTCGAAGTCACCGGCGTTGGAAACCTTCGCACCATGTCCGCCCCCGTGTTCTCAAGCACGGACGAGAACTGGAAAACCTTCGACCCTGCCAAGACCCTCACCGACGAAGAAGACTCCGATGGCATTGAGCCGGGCACCGTCAGGTTCTCCCAGGTCATTATTCCGGAGTTCGATGCCACTGAGATTCCCTCTTTCGAGCTCACCTACTTCAATCCAATCAATGCCGAGTATGTCACCCTCAAGACGGATCCCATTCCGATCACGGTCAGTGACGACGGCAGCACCTACGAAGTCCTCGAAGAACCGCTCAACGTCTCGAGCAACAACAGTGAATCCTCCCAGGCCGCCGATCGCCCGGCACCGGCTTTCGAGGACATGCTGCACATCCGCCTGACCTCTCCCCGCTGGATGGCCGAAATCAGCCCCGGAAAACCCGGCACTCTCTATCTTGTCGTTCAGGTGGCCTTCTCGATCGCCTTCTGCACCATCGTGGGATTCGGCCTCTTTCGCTGGATCAAGCGCCACCAGCTCCGCATCAATCATCCTGGCGCTCCCACGACTTTCAAACAGTCCCTCAAACGGATCCCGAAAGCGGGCGCGCCGAGGAAGGAGTTCTACCACGCCGTTTCCACGTCCCTGTCATTGTGGCAGAAAGAAAACACCGACGCACCACCTCCCGTCCAGGACCTCATCGACAAGATTACGAGGCGCTGCGAGACCTTTCTCTACAGTGGCGAATCCACCTCCGATGCCCCGATCGATCCCGACGAGGCAGGCGAACTTCACTCCATCCTTCGAAGACTCCAGACCCAGTGAAGCCCCACCTTACAACATTCATTCGAACCGTGGTTGCTGCCGTCCTCTTCGCCGTCACCTGTTCGGCGCAGGCTCAGGAACCGGACGAGGTCTACCTGGCAGCCAACACCGATTTTGAATCGGGGAACTTCGAGCAAGCCAAACTCAAGTTCGAGAGCCTGGTCGAGAAGGGACTGATCGCCTCTGAGCTCTACTACAATCTCGGAACGACCCAGTATCAGCTCGGCAACGAAGGCGAAGCCATGCTGTGGATGCGCCGCGCAATGCTGGCCGAACCGGATATGCCCGATGCCCGACAAAATGTCGAATTCCTTCGCACCCGCCTTGGCTTTCTCGAGTTCGATGACAATGCGCTCGATAAGGTGCTTCGAAAGTCACCTCACGGAACCGGACGCTGGATCGGCACGCTTTGCCTCTGGACCGGATTGATCTGCCTCTCCGGCGCCTTCTTCAGCGAGCGCTTCAGGCCTAACCGATCCACCTTGATCACCGTGGGCGTCATTCTCGCCATGTTCAGCATCGTTGGGTTTCAGTTACAGCGCTATCTCGATCGCAACGTCGACAGCCGAAATTTCTCAACTGTAGTAGCCCCCAACGCGGCTGCCCTGACCGCCCCCTCACCCGACGCGAAGGCGGTCATCGCACTCCCTCCCGGATCCGAGGTCCGCGTCTTGCAAACCTCCGGACAGTGGTGCTACGCTGATATCCCCGGCGACCTGCGCGGCTGGATCAAATCCTCGCAACTCAAGGCAAACTGGCCTGTCCCCCCCATCGATTCCTGACCCCCTAATGAAGACCACCATCGCGGCTCTCGTCGCGCTCTTTACCCTCGCCACCACGCTTACGGCCAACGATCGCCTCGTCATCGGCGCCGAAGGTAAACGCTCCGTCGCTATTGTCGATCCTTCTGACGGCAACAAGGTGCTTTGGCAGCACAATCTCAGCGGCCCGGTTCACAACCTGCACCTTCTCCCCAACCTCAACCTGCTCACCCAGGACGGCTGGAAAAACATCATCGAGATCGACCTGACCGAAGGCATCGTCTGGAACTACGACGCCGCAGAGTCGAATCGCACCAAGGCAAACACACCCGACAAGTTTGAGGTTCACGCGGTGCAGCGCCTCGACAAGGGGAAGACCATGATCGTCGAGTCCGGATCCAGCCGAATCATTGAAGTCGGCGCCAAGGGCAAACTCTTGAAAGAACTGCCGCTCCAGGTCAGCGAGCCAAACGGTCATTCCGACACCCGCCAGGTCCACAAGCTCGACAACGGCCACTACCTCGTCGCCCACGAAGCTGACCAGGTGGTAAAGGAGTATGATGCCGACGGCAAAGTTGTCTGGGAGTTTCCCATTCCGCTTTTCGGCAAGGAGCCGGCCCGCGGCCACGGGCCCGAGGGATTCGGCGGTCGCTGCTTCAATGCCATCAAGGCGAAGAACGGCAACTATCTCATCGCAACCGGTAATGGGCACAGCGTCCTCGAAGTCACCCCCGAAAAGGAAATCATCTGGAAGCTGGAACAGAATGATCTCGAAGGAATCACCCTCGCCTGGGTCACCACTTTGCAGGAACTCGACAACGGAAACCTCATCATCGGGAATTGCCACGCCGGCCCTGACAACCCTCAAATCATTGAAATCACCCGCGATAAGAAAGTCGTCTGGAGCTTCAATGATTTCGAGACCTTCGGCAACGCGCTCGCGGTCTCACTGGTGGTCGACGGCGATACCGCCAAGGCGATCCGTGCCAAACTCGCCGCTTCGAAGTAACCGGCCCTTTCTGTCTGTTCTCCCTCCATGTCTGCTCGTCGCTGCGCTCTTGAAGCTCTCAACACCTGGGAGGACACGTCGGTCTACGCTGACGAGATTCTGTCAGAACTCGCCGGAAAATTCCGCCTTTCCTCCGCTGACCGCGGGCTGGCCCAGGACATCTTCTACGGCACCATCCGCAACCTGTTCCTCGTCGACGAGATCATTGAAAAGCTCCGACGAGGACGGATCAAGCCGGCAACCCAGAACGTTCTCCGGATTGGTCTCTACCAGATCTTCTGCTCCGGTATCGCCAACCACGCCGCCGTCAACGAAACCGTCAATCTCGCCCGGCAGCATGAGAAAGGTCTCGTCAACGCGATCCTCCGGAATGCACTGCGTCGTGAGGATGAGTTCAAGTCGGAGATCGAGACCTGGCCGCTGGAAGACCGCTATTCCCACTCCGGCTTTCTGATTGAGCGCTGGGAAAAGCAGTTCGGCGAGGAGAACACTCGCGCCCTCCTCGAATGGAATAATCGCCCACCGTCTGTTTTTGCCCGCATCAATACCCTGGCTTCCGACGAGGCATTGAACAGGGTTAGGTCAGAGACCCAACCCTGTTTGCTGGGTGCCGACCACCCGGATTTCTTCAAAGTCGAGGGAGCGCCTAACATCGACTGGCTCAACGAAGGGCTCATTTACATCCAAGACCCCAGCACTTCGCACTCCTGCCGACTACTGGCACCTCAGCCCGGAGAAGCTATTCTCGACGCCTGCGCCGCACCCGGAGGAAAAACGGGATACCTGGCCGCCCTGATGGGCAATACAGGACAAATCACCGCTACGGACAGCTCCAACCAGCGCCTCCAGCAAACCCGTGAAAACCTGGATCGACTCGGCGTCACCAACACCGATGTCAGCCAGGCTGACTGGTTTCACGAAGATCAGTTGCCGGAAGAGTCTCAGTTCGACGCCATTCTCCTCGACGTCCCGTGTTCTAACAGTGGCGTGATGCGTCGACGCGTTGATGTCCGCTGGCGCCTCCAGCCCGATGACTTCACCCGCCAGGCCGAGGTCCAGGCCCGACTGCTCAAAAATGCGGCCCGCTACCTCAAGCCTGAGGGGCGCCTCGTCTACAGCACCTGCTCCATCGATCACGAAGAAAATGAAGGGGTCATTGAGGCTTCCGGGCTCAGGGTTGAGGAGATTCAACGCTGCCTTCCCTGGGAAAACGGCTACGACGGGTCCTTTGCAGCGCTTCTGCGTCCCTGATTTCTAACTTTCCATCACTTGCACCAAGCCTGAAATTCAGATAACAGTCCGACATGTTCCGTTCCCTCGCCAGTTCGATCCTGACCTTCATAGCGGTCTTGCTCTTCGCGTTCATCATTGTTTTCCTCTGGAGCGGTAGCCAGGGCATCAAGATTTCGCGTGTTGCTATGGAAGGTGACAAGTCCACGCCGCAGATCCTGGCCGACATCCGCAACCAACAGGCAAAGCCTAACGAAATCGTCAGCACCGGCGGTGAGGAGGAAATGGATGAGCCCGAAGTGGCGATGTCCAGCGGTGACGGTCCGCCCGTGGTCATCTGGGTCAGTATTCCCGGCTTTCGCGGTGACTACCTTGAAAAGGCGGATACTCCCTTCTTCGACATGCTCGGCAGCGATGGCGACGAGACCAACAAGATGCGACCGAACTTCCCCTGTCTCACTGCTCCGGCTCACGTCACCCTCGCGACCGGGGTCACCGCCTCGACTCACGGTATTCTCGGCGACAAGGTTCGCGTCGACGGCAACATTGTCGACGCCAATGACCCGGCTCTCCTCGGTGCTGAGCCGATCTGGACAACCGCGACACGGCAGGGAATCAAAACTCTCGTGCACGACTGGCCGCTCTCATTCAACCAGACCGGCGAGAATGCGGCAGCTGATTTCCTTTCCAGCTACGATGCGAGCCTCGACGATACCGCCCGCCTCAACCGAGTTCTCGAAGCCTGGCGTGCTGGATCGGGTGGTGGAGCCGCTCCTGCTCCGGCGGCCGACGCCCCTGCCGATGCAGCAGAAGGCGACGCCGAAATGGCCGCTGACACCGGAATGGCCGCTGACATTGGAGACGCTCCCGCCGACGCCGCCCCTGCTGCACCCGCCGGTGGTGGAGACGCAGACAAGTTCCGTCTCGTCATGCTTCGACTCGACGATGTCCTCAAGGCTGGACTCGAGTTTGGCCCGCGGGAAGACGAAACCTACGAAGCCATCGCCAAGACCGACGCGGCTCTCAAGACCTTCTTCGAAACGGTTCAGGCAGAATGGAGCGCCCTCGCACCGAAGAATGCCAACCTGGTCTTCCTCGTCACCACTGACCACGGCATGGCCGAACGCCAGAAAAACGTGAACATCCCCCACCTTCTCGGCGATGAGATGATGGCCAATGCGGACATCATCGCCCACGATGCCATCGCCAACCTGTTCTTCAAAGACCTCCCCGAGTCCGAAGGCGAACAGAAGGTCTTCATGGACAAGTTCGACAGCGAGCTGAGCAAAAGAATCTACTTCCGAACCATCAAGAAAGAGGAGCTGCCCGAAGATTGGTCTTACACTCACCCCGAGCGCACCGGCGACCGCATTCTTGTGCTCAAGACCGGCTACTCCTTCACCGACGAAAAATCTGATGATCCGGTCTTTGATCCGATTACCGGATTCTCCGGTTTCGGTTACCCCGTCGAGGAGTCGATCCGGATGTCAGGGCAGATGCTCATTTCCGGGTATCCGAATGCCCCTATCAGCAGCGGGACACTGGATGAGATTGACCAGCTCGGCTTCCACGCCACCGTGGCCAAGCTTCTCGGGATCGAGCCCGCTGCCGGCGCCTCCACCGAGGCGCTTCCGGTCGACTGATTCCACCAACTCAGCGTGAACTCCATCCACCGGGAACCAAAGAAGAGTCTCCCTCCTCATCTCATATCGTGCCGTACACGCTTGGCAAATTAAACGCTGTACGGCAATTCCGACCTGGCACCCGTTGTCGATCCTAACCCTGCTGTCAGCGCTGCAACCTGAAGCTCGCTCTCATGTCTCGCGCCTACTGAGACCGATCAGAGCACAATGCAAAGCGCCCTGACAAGGTGATCATAGTCGCGGATCTATGCCTCCACCGGCTTTGGAGAAGGCGGTGCTGTCGCGACATCCTCCATCTCGGCCCGAAACCAGATGGCCATTCCCCAGATCAACAGGCCGATGTTCTCTGCGACTTTGACCGGGTAGTTCAGTTCCTCGTTGCCGCCAAAACAGCCGCAGGTGATGTCGAGTCCCCGCACCCAGCCCAGTATCACTGCGCCGGTGAACATCACCAGTGCCCCTACCAGAACGAAAGCACCCCCACGAGCCCATTTACCCGCCATCACAGCAATCCCGGCCACGATTTCCACCCACGGAATCAACAAAGCCATCGCCGGAGCCATCGGATCGCCAATGATTCGGAAATTCCGAACGTCATCCGCAAATGAAATCGGATCCTTCAACTTAGCGATGCCACTCCAGATAAAGAGTGCGCCGAAACCGAGTCGAAGTATGAGCCAGAAGATTTTCATGGGGAGGATCAGCCTGCAGGAAAGATCGAGCAACACACACCGGATGCACCAGTTTGGGCATCTCTTCAACCCCTTGTTGGATGCACCAGTTTGGGCATCTTTTCAACCCCTTGTTCAAGCCCTCACCCAAGATCGAGCCCCGCCTTCTATCGCCTCCCCCTCGAGAACCCAGAACACAACACCGCCGGATCAAAAAGTCACCTACCGGGTCAAGAGCCTGGGAAGGCCTGGCACATCGGGAGAACCTCTGCCTCTCTTGGCCAGAAAGAGCAGCCCGACTCCAGCAGCTCGACTGAGAGAAAGGCCATACCAAAACGTCTCTGCAGCCGGCGTCGACAAGCCAGAGGCGACCTCGATACCTCGGAGACGCCAACCGTTTCCTTGGCACCTGTGATGCAACCATTGTCCCTCCTTCTTTTCATA
>JABSSQ010000016.1 GCA_013213905.1 Verrucomicrobiales bacterium
GGAGGTGGAGAAGACGTGGGTGTAACGCTCACCTTTGGCAGCGAGGCCGTCGAGGTTCGGTGTCCTGACGTTTTCAGCGCCATAGCAGCCAAGATCGAGTTTCATGTTTTCGCCGACTAACCAGAGAATGTTGGGGCGTTTAGTTTCCGCCTGGAGGTTGCAGGTCAAGGAAACCAGCGCGGTTAGAGCGAAGATCGCGAGAAGTCGGGGAGACAGTGTTTTCATCGACTCTATCGAAACCTGCCAGAGCGGAAGCCTCAAGCCGAACCGGTCTTTCCAATTGCATAATGTTGCATAATGGAGACCTTGTCCCGATGAGCATGTCCGAGGTGGCCAGTCTCGCCGGGGTGTCACAATCCACGGTGTCGCGAGTGGTGAACGGTCGATCCTTCGTTAACGAGGAGACGAGGCAACGCGTGTTCAGGGCGATGAAAGAGGTGGGTTACGAAGCGCCGCCGCCAGACCGTCGCACGGGTCGAAATCCCAAACTGGAATCGCGGGCCAACTCGGGACTGCTGGCCGTATTGGTCGACCCGGTTGGGATGCGATTGCACTCTGAGTTCGTGGTGAAGCTCTACAGTTCGGCCCAGGCCGAGGCGAATCGTGAGGGGTATTCCACGATTCTGCATTTCCACCATGCGGGCGAAGGACTGCCACCGGTGCTGGACAAGGTGGACGGCTTCCTCGTCGTCGGGCTTTCTGCGACAGATCCCTTTCCAAAGGGAATCCTCAGTCGACCGGTGGTGTGCCTGACTTCGTTTTGGCAACAGGGAGCGACATCGATCCTGGCAGGCAACGATGAAGTCGGTAGCCTGGCCGCTCAATACCTGTTGGAGCGCGGACATCAACGGTTGGCTGTCTTTCTCGCCGAGGCTGGAAATCCCTCTTTCAGTGCCCGCGGCAAGGCGTTTCAAAAAGCGGCGAAGGCGGCCGGGGCTGAAGTCACCAACTACGGGGCGGCGGTCCCGCGAAAAACGGAGGCCAGGATTTCGACCGTGGATGACCTCGAGTCCCGAATGGGGCGTCTCGTCGACCGGTTTGTGGCAGAGCGACCAATCGCCTCAGGGATATTCTGCCCTTCGGATGCGATGACGGCGATGGCCCACCGGCTCCTGTTGCGGAGAAAGATTGTCGTAGGAAACGAGGTCGAATTTGTGTCCTGCGATAACGAAATCAGTTACCTGGCAGGACTGTGTCCGAGGCCGGCCACCATCGATCTCGGGATTCACGAACGGGCCCATCTCGCGGTGCAGCATCTGACGTCGGCGATCCGCGATAATCGGGCTCCCGGCGAAGTTCGGCTCACCGTGGAGCCGAAGCTGGTTCCCGGTGACTGAGTCGAGGAAGCCGGGTGCTGCGAACTTCCGCAGGCCAGTTGATGTTATGTCACAAAAAACTGAGGCTCATCTGCGTACGGCACGGGGACTCGACTACGTGACGGTCCCGAAATTGAAAGGCGGCTAGTCACGGTGGATGATGATGGCGTCCTGGAGGCCGGGTCGATTGGGAATGATGAAGAAATTTCGCGCCATGCTGGCATTAATCTCGGGGGCTGCTGTCCTGGGCGCTTCCGGGGTATTCGCGTCGGCAGACTACGAGACGGAGATTCTTCCGATTCTTGAGAAGCATTGTTTTTCCTGCCATGGGCCGGAGAAGCAGAAGAATGACATCCGCTTCGACACGCTGAGCACGGACATGATCAATGATCGTCCGGCGGCGGAGACCTGGCATGACACCCTTGATGTGCTCAACTTCGACGAAATGCCGCCCGAGGATGAGCCTCGCTTATCCGATAACGAGCGCCGCACTTTGATTGCCTGGCTCAACCATGAAATCGAGGCCGTGGTCAAAGCGATGAAGAGTACAGGCGGACGCCCGGTGGTGCGTCGCCTCAATCGAATCGAATACCAGAACACGATGACCGACCTGCTCGGCATTGAGACCGACTACGCGAACAACCTGCCGCCGGAAGGTCTGTCCGAGGACGGATTTAAGAACAACGGCGCCTCTCTCCAGATGTCGGCGATGCAGCTGGAGTACTACCTCGAGGCTGCCCGCATGGCGATGGGCAAGGCGATCGTGAATGGTAAGAAGCCGGAAGTGTTTCGCCACGTGATCGAAGAGAGTAACGGAACTGCGGGCGGCAAATCACAGCGGGGGCGTGATTATTCCAATACGCTCTCACGGACGAGTTTTTTCCTCGGAAAGATCGAAGAGGACTATCATGAGCACGGTGAGTTTCTTGTGAGGATACGGGCCAAGGCGGACTTGAAAGCGGGGCAGGGCTATCCCCGCATGGAAGTTGCCCTGGGATACCGGGTGGATACCCTGATGCCGGAACGTATTATCGATGAAGTCGAAGTGACTTCGGAGCGAATCCAAACCTATGAGTTCCGCGGTCGAATCGAAGACTACCCGCTGCCTTCGCGAGTGCAGAGCAAGTTTCCCGGCCTCCTGATCCGGGTGACTAACGTTTACGACGACGGCTCTCCCATGCCGAAACAGGAGACGGTGGTGCTCGAACCGGCGAAGGGAAAGAAAAAGGCGAAGACGGAAAAGGTCTGGCCTGAAGAGCCTCACCTTCCCACGATCGAAGTCGAGTCGGTCGAGTTTGCCGGTCCGGTTTTCGCCAGCTGGCCGCCCAAGCATCATTCGGATATCCTGTTCCCTTCGAAGAAGCGTCAGACCGATGAGCGCGGTTATGCTGCGCAGGTCCTGAAGCGTTTCATGCATCGTGCGTTTCGCCGACCGGTCGAAGCGGCGGAAGTGGAACCCTACCTTGCACTGTTTGACCAGGTTCGGGGGACGGTGCCGAGCTTTGAAGAAGCGATTCGCGAACCGCTCGCGATGGTGTTGATCTCTCCGGATTTCCTCTACCTGGTCGAGCCCGGCGGGGAAGAGAAGCGTCCGCTCGATGACTGGGAGATTGCGTCGCGCCTCTCTTACTTCCTCTGGGGGACTATGCCTGACGAAAGGTTGCTCACCGCAGCGGAGAAGGGACAGTTGCAGAAGAAAGGCCAGATCAAACGGACCGTGGCCACTATGCTCAATGACAAGCGTTCCTGGGATTTTGTGGATCAGTTCGTCGATCAATGGCTTGACGTCGGGGCGGTGGATCGCGTGGCGGTGAATCCCGAGTTTTACCCGGACTGGAATGACGACCTCAAGCCGTCGATTCGCGAGGAGACGAAACACTTCTTTGCCGAAGTGCTTCATGAGCGGATCAGCGCACTGAACTTTCTCGATTCCGACTTCGCTATGGTGAACCGTCCCGTAGCGATGCACTACGGACTCGATGAGAGCCCGCGTGGAATGAAGTTTGAGCGCGTGTCCCTGCCGGAGACGTCCGAGCGTGGTGGGCTCCTGACCCAGGCCAGTGTTTTGCTGGGGCACTCAACGGGTGAAGATTCCCACCCCGTGCTGCGAGCGGTCTGGTTGCGTGAGCGTCTCCTCGATGATCCGCCGGCAAATCCGCCTCCGAATGTGCCCGGTCTCGATTCGGAGAATCCGGATTTCGCGAAGCTGCCGGTGCGCGAGCAGTTGAAGATTCACCGTGAGCAGGCGGCCTGTAACGATTGCCACCGCAGTATCGATCCGTGGGGGATCGCGATGGAGGGCTTTGGTGCGGACGGACGTTACCGAACCGAGATTCCGAGGCGTGACCCCGAGAAGAAGGGCAAGATGTTCACCCAGCCGGTGATCACCGAGACGACGCTGCCCGGGGGAACGGATATCGACGGCATGGACGGGTTGAAGACCTATTTGCTGGAAGAAAAGAGAGAACAATTTGCCCGCGCGCTTGTCACCAAGCTGATGACTTATGCGCTCGGCCGTTCCATGGAGCTGACCGACGAGGACACGATTGACCAACTCACCGCCGACTTTATCGAACACGATTACCAACTGCATCGCCTCGTTCAGGAGGTGGCTGCCAGTAACGCTTTCCTTACTAAGTGATATTCCTTCCGAACCGCTACCCCACCAAACTCATGAGCAAACCCTGGTATCTTGATCGACGCACTTTCCTTCGTGGCACAGGAGTGACGCTGTCACTGCCTTTCCTCGAATGCATGAGCGTAAACGCTGCCGCGGCACCGCGGCCGAAGCGATTCGCTGCTGTCTACTTTCCCTACGGCGTGTCGATGAACGGCAAGGATGAGCATGCCAAATGGCGTTGGTTCCCCGAGGGTGAAGGCGCTGACTACCAGTTCAACGAGAGCCTCAAATCGCTGGAGCCTCTTCGCAGTGACTTGAGTGTGCTTGGTGGATTGTCCCACCCGAACGGACGGACCATTGGTGGTCACGACACCGCGGACATCTGGCTCACCGGCGCCATGCTCAAGGGCGCGCAAATGACCAACACGATCTCGCTGGACCAGATCGCTGCTGAGCACCTCGGTGATGAAACCCGGTTTCGCTCGATCACACTTTCGAATACCGGTGGCGTTGGTGAGGTGACTCGCTCGAGCACCTTGTCCTACACCCGCACTGGTCAGCCGATCCCGGCGATCAATCAGCCGCGCCTGGTTTACAATCGTCTCTTCGGCGTGGAGAAAGGTTCCAAGGAAGAGCAGCGTTCGCAGCTCACAAATTCCCGCAGCATGCTCGACCTCGTGCTGGATCATTCGAAGTCCGTTCGCGGAAAGTTGGGCAAGCGTGACCAGGAAAAATTCGACGAGTATCTCTCATCGGTTCGCCAGATCGAGGAACGCGTCGAGCGCTCCGAGCAGTGGCTGGACATTCCCAAGCCCAGCGTGAATGCGACCGGTCTGCATCTCGATGCGGATGACTCCACTCCGGAGGAGCTCATGAAGACGATGTACGATCTCATGTTCCTCGCTTTCCAGACTGACTCGACCCGCTTCGCGACTTACCAGCTGGATAACATGAACGGTGCGACTTCAATCGCCGGTAAATTCCCGCAGTTGCTTGGGTTCGGTAAGTCGAGCCACTCGCTGGCTCACGGTGGAAACAAGCCGGGCGGTGCTGAAGCTCTCGGTAAGTGGGATCAGTTCCGCGCCAAGCAATTCAGCTACTTCCTGCAGCGCTTGCGCGACACCCCGGAAGGAGAGGGTAACCTGCTCGACCACACCATCGTGATGTATGGTTCGAGTAACAGTAACACTCACAACAACAAAAACTATCCGACGATCCTCGCGGGTGGGAGCCAGCTTGGCCTGAAGCACGGGCAGTATCACCGCTACGGCGAGGACACGCCGTTTGCGAATGTGCACCGCACGATTCTGAATCGTCTCGAGGTGCCGGTGGATGCGTTTGCTGACAGCACCGGTGAGCTCGAGGAGATTGTGGCGTAGTCGGTAGCTGCTGGAGTTATGAATGCGTGTTGCGGTCGAGCGGGAGCTCGACCCTCCGTTTTGCCGATCGATCGCATCGTTGCGTTGGTCGTTTTGACGTGGGTGCTGAGTTCGTCGGCGCTTGCCGTCGAATATTCCTGACTTTGCCAAGCTGCCGGTTCGTGAGCAGCTCCAGATTCATCGCGAGCAGGCCGCCTGCAACGACCGTCATCGCAGCATCGACCCCTGGGGCATCGCGATGGAGGGATTCGGAGCCGATGGATTGGCCCGTGATACCATCCTTAGAAAAGAGCCCGGTAAACGCGGCAAGACCTTCGAGCAGCCAGTCGTGACTGAAACCACGCTTCCGGGCGGTGCTTCGGTGGACGGCATGGAGGATCTTAAGGCCTACCTGATCGAGGAGCGGAAGGAACAATTCGGGCGCGCCCTCGTCACGAAGCTTCTGACCTACGCCCTGGGACGCTCGCTCGAGTTGACAGACGAGGAGACCATCGATGAGCTCACTGCAGACCTGGTGGCGCATGATTTCCAGCTGCACCGCCTCGTATCGGAGGTGGTGACGAGTGACGCTTTTTTGACCAAACAGGCCCCGAATTGAGGCGATTTTGCCCTTTTTTTGGGTTTAGCGGGCCAATATTTCCCCAAGAAATCCAAGGATTGCTGTAACGGGTACGCGAATTGGCGGTCTACCCTTGAGTCAGGGGGAGGCAATTTGATAAAATTACACCCCATTTGCAGGCTTTTGCTCCGGCAGGGCCACGTCAAAAAGCGTTATGAAAAACCCACCATTCTTCCTACCGGTTGCTGCTGTCCTGGCGATCGGACTGATGATCCCCACCGTTTCCGAGGCGCGCGTCTGGACGAGCACCGACGGAAAGAAACTCGAGGCCATTTTCGAGAGCCTAGAGGGCGACATGATCCAGCTGAAGCTGCGAAACGGCCAGAGCGTCAAGTTTCCGGTTTCGCGCCTGATCGCTGACGACCTCGAAGCCGCCAAGCGTTTTGCTCTCGTTGGCGACGATGCCATGACGATGGCATCCGCTAAGAAGATTGATTACCTCCTTGCCAGCCGCCTGGCCAAGAGCACTGACATTCGCTCTTTCAACGAACGCCTGCCGGATGACCTCTTCGTTCGTCGCGTTTACCTCGACATTATCGGCCGTATTCCGACCCGCGAGGAATTCCAGGAGTTCGCCGACAGTGCCCGAGAGGACAAGCGCGCCATCCTGATCGACGAGCTGCTCGCCAGCCCCGGACGTGCCAGCCACCTCTTCAATTACTTTGCCGACATGTATCGGATCAAGGATAGCGGAGTGGCTCGTGAGCTCGATTACTCTCCCTACAGCCAGTGGTGGCGCGATTCTCTCGCAGCCAACGTCGGCTACGGTGAAATGGTGAATCAGATGATCACGGCGAAGGGTAACCTCGGCCACAACCCGGCCATCGGTTTCCTCCAGCGTGACGAAGGTATGGAGTTCGACGCCTTCTCCAACTTTGGTCAGGTCATGATGGGCATCGACATCAGCTGTGCCCAGTGTCACGACCACCCGTTCACTGACTGGACGATGCACGACTTCTACCAGATGGCTGCTTTCTTCGGAAATACCCAGCGTTCCATGGGCAGCTACAAGGTGGCTGATAACAAGTCTCAGCGAGTCGGGCTGCCCGGTGCGCCTGAGGGCTGGTTGGACAAGTTTGAAAACTACGCCGTGAAGCAGGGTGGAATTGATCTTCAGGATCGTAACGAGCGCCGCCAATTCGGCTGGTATAAGACCGCTCTCGGCCTCAACCTTGCCGACAACGAAAAAATTGATATCGCGATCCCGACTTCCATCGACGAACTCGGTGGCCAGGTGGTTTCTCCTCTCGTCCTTTACGGAGAGAATGCCAAGACGGGAGGCAAGACTCGTCGTGAAGCGCTGGCTGAGTGGATGACCAATCCGGCCAATGAACGATTCGCGGTGAACATCGCCAACCGCATGTGGGAGCGCGCTTTCGGCCGCGCCCTCGTTGAGCCCGTTATCGATTTCCCGATGGAGTGGCGCGAGCACACCGGTCAGCCGGAAGTGCTTGAATTCCTCGGACAGGAAATGGTGCGTCTTGACTTCGACCTGCGCGAGTTCATGCGCATCCTCTACAACACCCAGGCTTACCAAGGTATTTCCACCTACGATCGCGATGTGGACGAAGGTCAGTTCTATCTCTTTCAAGGACCGGTACTTCGTCGCATGCGTGCTGAGCAGGCCTGGGACTCTCTCCTGACACTCGCTTATGGATCCAAGATCGACGAAGTCGAGGGAGGTGACGGGTCGTTCATGCGTGAATTGCTTCGCGTCGACTTCAAGAAAGATTCCATGGAAGAGGTTTTCGCCAAGTATGACGCTTACAAGAAGACCCGTAACAAGGCCGAGAAGGTGCTCGTTGAGACCGCCAGTCTGAAGGCTAAAGATCCCGAGATTCCCGTGGTCGACGGCATCAAGATGGTTCGGTCTTCGAATATGATTCAACCGGCTTCTGCGGCCTCTATGCTTGGCACCTTCGGCCAGTCCGACCGCATGGTGACTGACAACAGTAACTTCGACGGCACGGTGCCCCAGGTTTTGGCGCTCATGAACGGTTCGGTAACGACCCGTCTGACCGGCAGCAGCTCACAGGTTGTTGAAGACCTCAGCAAATTTGACGGACCCGATGACATGGTCCGCGGCGTGTTCTTCACCATGCTCTCTCGCTACCCGACTGAGAACGAACTCAAGAAGGGCGTCGACATCATGGAAACCTACGGCGAAGACGGTATTCGCGACCTCGCCTGGGCTCTCCTCAACACCCCGGAATTCCTTTTCATCCAGTAAACCGACAACAGCCCAACCCAATTCTCTAACGTTTAACGAATTTAAGTTATGGACTTCAAAGCACTCGCAGGAAACACCGACACGAGTCGTCGCCAGTTTATGGAAGGCACGGCCAAGACCGCTCTCGGGGTCAGCATGGCTACAACCTACGGCGCTGTTCTTGGCTCCAAGAACGTCAGCGCCCAGGAAGCCGCCGCTACCGCCGCCAGTGGTGGTAAAGCCAAAAGCCTGATCTACATCTACAACTCCGGTGGTATGACCCACCTCGACACCTTCGATCCCAAGGAAAATAACAAGAAGGTGATGGGGGACACGGAAACCGTTTCCACCAATGTTCCCGGTATCCACTACGGCAGCCACCTCAAGATGCTCGCTGAGCACGCTGACAAGATCGCTGTGGTCAACAGCATGAGCAGTACCAACGGGGCCCACGCCCAGGCTCGTTACCAGATGATGACGGGTTACAATCAGCGTGCCACCATCGTGCACCCGCACATTGGTCCGTTTTGCGAAAAGTATTTCGGCAAACGAGGTGACCTGCTTCCTGACAGTGTCATCGTGAATCGCGGCACTTCCAACTCCGGTTACCTCGATCCAGCCTTGAGTCCGCTGCCCGTGGCCAACCCGACTGCCGGGATCGCCAACTCCCAGATCACGACCTCCGAAGATCGCTTCAAGCAGCGTATGGAGATGTCTCTCGATATGGGTAAGAGCTTCGTCGATAAGTATCAACACTACACCAGCCCGAAGGGTTACATCGAGTTCTACGATCAGGCTTCCCGCCTGCTCAGCAGCGATGAGCTTGAGGTGTTTGACCTCTCTGGTGAGAAAGACCGTCAGAAATACGGCATGAACAACCTCGGTCAGGGCTGCCTCCTGGCCCGCCGTCTCGTTGAGAAGGGTGTTCGTGTGATCGAGGTCCACAACGGTGGCTGGGACATGCACAACGGCATTCAGGACAGCCTCTCTTCGCGACTGCCCCCGTTTGACCAGGCCGTTGCGGCTCTGATCGGTGATCTCGACCAGCGCGGCTTGCTCGAGTCGACCATGGTGGTGGTTGGCACCGATTTCGGCCGAACCAGCCGCATTAACGACCGCGCTGGACGTGACCACCAGCCTGCTGTGTTCTCCACCATGTTTGCCGGTGGCGGTATCGCGGGTGGTCAGAAATACGGTAAGTCTGACGCCGACGGTCGCCGTGTTGGCGATAAGAAGGTGAGCGTCGAAGACTTCCACGCGACGATCGGTTATGGCCTTGGTATCGATCTCGGCTATGAGATCTACTCACCGTCGGGACGTCCGTTCGTCTTTGGTAACCACGGCAAGCCGGTCACCGGACTCTTCGGCTAACCTGGCTGATACCACAGTTTTCCGCGAAGGCCCGCTCATTGCAGCGGGCCTTTTGCGTTTTNGGCAGGAGTGAANCCTGTNGGNTGTCGGAACTGACCCTGTTGGGTGGNGTGGGCCGAGTGTTTCCCNGGCGCGAAGAACCTCTTGTTTGAACCGGCGGTCACGCGGGAGCGTGACCCTCCACGGGTCGGTGACCCGTCACGGTGTTGATTGCTGCGAGTTCGAGGGGGTGCTCTTACACTTTGACGAGTTCGACGGGGTAGCGGATGTGACGTTCCTCGAGCTCCTCGTCGTTGAGCAACTGCTTCAACAATTCGGAAGCACGCTCGGCGCGCTCACGAAGATTCGATGAGCAGGCGACGTGCGTGTAGCGGTCCCGATAGGCGGGGCCGATGTCAGTGATTTCGATGGCGATTTCCACATCCTTGCCGGCTCCGCTGGGGAGGGCTGCGAGAGCGGCCTCGACCGCTTTCACCGCGCGCTGTTTGCAGATGATGGCTGACGGGGGAGAGGGCTGGGAAAAGAGCTGCTCAATCTCTGCCCCGAGTGCTTTCTTCTCCTGCGGGGTGTTGCGAAGCAACAAGGCTCCGTGAGCGACCTGGTTCTTGGAGAGCGCTTCGTTCACACCTTCGTAAACTTCGATGTCACCGGGAATCCACATCTCCGGCATGAGCAGGGCGATGCGTTCGTGGCCGTTGTCGAGCAGGTGCTGGGCAAGCAGGTGACCGCGTTGCTTGTTGTCGGCTGAAACCGACGGAAGGTCAGCCGCGGTGAAATAGGTCGGGCCAAGCACGACAACGGGCAGTCCCTGGTCAGCCACCAGTTCGTGAACGCTACGCGGGCAGCCGAGAATGAGATAGCCGGTTTTCCTCTCCGGAGACTGATCCAGGATCTCCTGGACGAATTCGAAAGCGCCTTTATCGGGTACGTAGGAGATCGTGACTTCACGACCGGGCAGGGTTTCGTGGAGAGATCGAAGCAGATCTTCAAAGAAATGGCCTTCGCGAATGCGCTGCTGCACGAGCAGGATGCGGATCTGTTCTGATGGCTGAGCCGGGGTGTCATACCAGGGCTGAAAGGAGGGACCGACCACGGTGCCAGCACGTTGTTTGGATCGGAGAATGCCCTTGGCCGCCAGTTGCTGGAAAGCGCGGTGGGCGGTGGCGCGGCTCACACCGAGCAATTCGGCGGCCTCGGTGGCGGTGAGATAAGTGTCCCCGGCGCGGAGGCCGCGGCGTCGAATGTCCGACTCAAGGGCTTCGCAAAGCTTATGGCGTCGGCTTTTACGGGAGGTAGTGGTAGACATGGCGGTGAGATTTATCGAATACCTAATGAGATAGTTAATGATGAATATCTCAAGATGAGACATTTGTTTCACCGCAGCGTCTTTCTGTCTCAAAAAATACGAAACGCTTTTGGCGGTGGTGGCCAATGAGACGGCAGATTTCGTGGGAATCAGGGGAACGGACAAATCTTACGCGGGTAACGTCACTTCTTCTCTACGCGAAACCGTAGTGGCTGGAAGGGACTCGAATTCATAGGGTAAGGACGTTGCAAAGCAGTCTGTTGCTTCCCCCTGCGAAAATGACGACAAGCTCCCAGATTCCCACGCGGCGATGGATCGCCGTTGCGCTTTCCCTGACTTTCTCTTTTGGCGTATCAGCTGAGAAAAAACTCGATTTCAACCGCGATGTGAGACCGATCCTCGCGGACAAATGTTTCCACTGTCACGGCCCCGACAAAGAAACGAGAGAGGGCGGTCTGCGTCTCGATGTGGAGGCGGATGCGAAGAAAGAGTTCGACGGCTACTTCGCGCTCGTTCCCGGCAATGCGGAGGACAGCGAGGTCTACTACCGCATCATGACGGATGATGACAACGATCTCATGCCGCCCGCGAAGTCGAAGCGGGAGATGACGGATGATGAGAAAGAGATTATTCGTCGTTGGATCGAAGAAGGCGCGGAATACCAGGATCACTGGTCTCTCGTCGCGCCGACGCAGGTCGCCGACGTGGAGGTGTCGGATGAATCGTGGATCTCCAACGATATCGACAAGTTTATCCTGAACCGTCTCGACGAGCGCGGGCTCAAGCCTTCGGGTGAAGCTGACCGCCGCACCCTGATCCGACGTCTCACCTTTGACCTGACCGGTCTGCCGCCCACGCCCGAAGAAGTGGAGGCCTACGTGAACGACAAGTCGGAGAACGCCTACGAAAAGGTGGTCGATCAACTCATGAAGTCTCCCCGTTTCGGTGAGCACTGGGCCCGTTCCTGGCTGGACCTGGCTCGTTACGCGGATTCGAACGGATTCCAGGCCGATCAGCTGCGGGACAGCTGGGCCTACCGCGACTGGGTCATCAATGCGCTGAACAGCGACATGCCTTTTGACCAGTTCACCATCGAGCAGTTGGCCGGTGACCTGTTGCCGAATGCGACGCTGGATCAGAAAATCGCCACGGGTTTTCACCGCACCGTGACCTGCAACGTCGAGGCAGGTGTTCATCCTGAAGAGAACCGAACCAACCAGGTCGTCGACCGGGTCAACACCACCGGTACGGTCTGGCTGGGAACGACGATGGGTTGCGTGCAGTGCCACGACCACAAGTATGACCCCTTCACGATGAAGGATTACTACGGTCTCTTTGCCTTCTTCAACAACACACCGCTTGAGGTCGACAATGGAGGCAAGGGCGTGTCTTTCGACTTTGTCGGGCCGAAAATGGATCTGCCGATCCCGGCGGAGCAGGCTGCCAAGCGGGAGGAAATCTCAGACCAGATCAGGCAGCTGACTTCCCGGCGTCAGAAGATGATGACCGGCGCTGACGGTCGCGAGCAGTGGGAAAAAGACCTGAGAGCCTCACTCAGGAATCGCCCGGAGTGGACCGTGCTTCCGGCGGACAAGTTCCGGACCAACGGGGGCGAAGATTTCCGGGCGCTCGACGACGAATCGATTCTCCTGACCGGCAATGTTCCCGGCACAGTGGTGTACACGATCGATACCAAGCCGAAGCTGAAGCAGGTCACTGCAATTCGGGTCGAGGCCCTGACGCATGACGAACTGCCCGGCACGGGACCAGGTCGCGGAGACGATGAGCGTCCCAATTTTATTCTCAGTGAGCTGAACGTGACGGTTCATGAGAAGGGCCGGAAGAAAGGCAGGAAAGTCGCCCTGAATTCCGTGACGGCTGACTACTCGCAGCCCGGCTGGGAAGTCGAAAAGTCCATCGACGGCGATCGCAAGACCGGTTGGGCCATCGGTCAGCAATTCGGAGAGTCTCACTGGGCGGTCTACCGTCTTGAGGAGCCGCTTCAGGTGAAGGAAGGAGCCATCCTTCGTTTCTCACTCGACCAGAACTATGGACGCGGCCGCACGATCGGGCGGGTGCGTCTCTCTGCCATGGATGGAGATCCGTCGGTCGATGAGTTGAGCGAAGACCTGCTGACCATTCTCGGAAAGAATCCTGACAAGCTGTCGAAAGGCGACACCAAAGCCCTCGATAACTGGTTCATGGAGTCCAATCCCGCCTTGAAAAAACTCGACGCCGAAATGAACAAGGCGAAGCGGAATCTCAACGCGCTCAAGATTCCCTCCACGCTGGTCATGATCGAGATGGAGGAGCCCCGCGAGACCCACATCATGAATCGCGGCGTTTATCTCGACAAAGGCGAGAAGGTCGTAGCCGCGACGCCGGAGGTGCTCCCGCCGATGGATGATAGTCTTCCCAGGACCCGCCTTGGCCTGGCCAAGTGGCTGGTCAACGGAGAGAACCCGCTCGTTGCCCGGGTCACGGTGAACCGCTGGTGGGCCGAGCTTTTCGGAGCCGGCATTGTGGCCACTCTGGAAGATTTTGGAACGATGGCTCAGCCGCCGACCCACCCGAAGTTGCTCGACTGGCTCGCCGTGGAGTTCGTCGATTCCGGCTGGGACATGAAGCATGTCCTCAAGGGCATGGTCATGTCATCGACCTACCGGCAGTCATCCAAGGTCACTCCGGAGCTTTACGAAGCGGATCCGAAAAACTCCTGGTTGGCCCGCGGTCCGCGCTTCCGCATGACGGCGGAAATGGTGCGCGACAATGCGCTCGCGGTGAGCGGTATGCTTTCCACCAAGGCCGAGGGCGAACCGATCATGCCTCACCAGCCGAACGGGATCTGGCGCCAGGTGGGACGCAACGAACCGAAGTGGATCGATGAGACCGACGAGGATCGTTACCGGCGCGGAGTCTACGTGATCTGGCGCCGGGCGGCGCCCTATCCGAGTTTCGTGAATTTCGATGCGCCTGACCGGGGCTCCTGTGTGGTGAGCCGTCCGCGCACCAACACGCCGCTGCAAGCGCTCACCTTGATGAACGATCCTGTTTACGTAGAGCTTTCCCTCGCTCTGGCGAATCGCTTGTTGTCTGAGAAACCCGAAGCTTCCCAGGAAGAGCGCATCCAGCATGCCTTCGAACTGGTGCTGTCCCGTCCGGCGGAGAATGCAGAGCTCAGCTACTTGAAGGGCGTGATCAAAGAACGCACCGATTCGCTCTCGCCGGAAGAGGTCGAGAGCCTGCTCGACAGTGAAGGGATTGATTATCAGCCCAACGAATCTCTCGATAAAACGGAACTCGCCGCGTGGTTCTACGTCGCCAGCATTCTGCTCAACCTCGACGAAACCATCACGAAAGGATAAGCGCATGAATCCCTGGTTAAATCACATGCAGAACATGACTCGCCGCCAGCTCTTCCAGCAGGCGGGGATGGGAATGGGCGGAGCCGCACTGGGTTCGCTTCTGGCCGAGGATCTTGGAGCCGCCGTCGAGAATGGTGGACTGCATTTCGCGCCGAAGGCGAAGCGAGTCATCTACATTCACCTCGTCGGGGCGCCGTCTCATCTCGACCTGTTTGATCACAAGCCGATGCTGCAGAAACATCACGGGGAGCTTTGCCCCGATGAGTTCTTTGTCGGCAAGCAGCTCGCCTTCATTCGCGAGCAGCCGACTCTGCTCGGAACCCCTCAGAAAGAAGAATGGGGATTTAAGCGCTGTGGTCAGTCGGGGATCCCTATTTCCAACCTGATGCCGAACCTCCAGGAAGTGGCTGATGACCTCTGTTTCATACGCACCCTCGAGACGGATCAGTTCAACCACGCCCCGGCTCAGTTGAAGTCGTTGACCGGCTTCAGTCAGTTTGGTCGACCCAGCATTGGCTCATGGGTCAATTACGGTCTGGGTAGTGAGAACAAGGACCTCCCCGGGTTTGTGGTCCTGATCACCGGCCAGGTGCTCGGTGCCGGCAACAGCGCGTGGGGGAGCGGCTTTCTGCCCACGATCAACCAGGGCATTGAGTTTCGCAGCCAGGGTGACCCGGTCTTGTTCCTTTCCAATCCGAAAGGCGTCAGCCCGTCGGATCGACGCAAGGTGGTCGATTCGGTGAAGCACCTCAATGGCCTGCGTCTCGCCGATGTTGGCGATCCGGAAATCCAGACCCGGATCAGCCAGTATGAAATGGCCTACCGCATGCAGACGGCGGTGCCGGAGCTGATGGACATCACCAGCGAGTCCGGGGATGTGCACGAGATGTATGGCACGGAACCGGGCAAGACCAGTTTCGCCAACAACTGTCTGCTCGCCCGACGTCTCGCTGAGCGCGGGGTCAGATTCGTACAGCTCTTCGACCAGGGCTGGGATCACCACAGCAGCATCGTGAGCCGACTGCCGACCAAGGCGAAGCAGGTGGATCAGCCCATCGCGGCTTTGATCAAGGATTTGAAGCAGCGTGATCTGCTCGATGAAACCCTCGTGGTCTGGTCAGCGGAATTCGGACGGACCCCGATGGCCCAGGGCAGCAATGGGGCCGGCGACAACGTCAAGATTGGCCGCGACCACCACAAAGAGGCTTTCACCGTCTGGATGGCGGGTGGCGGTACCAAGGGCGGTTTCGAATACGGTCAGACCGACGAGCTGGGCTATGCCGCAGCCGAGAACCCGGTTCACATGCACGACTTCAACGCGACCATCCTGCACCTGCTCGGGATTGATCACGAGCGGCTCAATTTCCGTTACCAGGGCCTCGATGTGCGCCTGACGGATGTGCACGGGCACGTGGTGAAGGATGTGATTGCTTAGCGGAGGTTCGCTAGCCGTTTAGCAGGTAGCTATTTAGCTATTTAGCTATTTAGCGGTTTAGCGGTTTAGCGGTTTAGCGGTTTAGCGGTTTAGTTTGGGGTTGTGGCGAGCCTTCGGCTCGCAATGGAATAATGGCTAAAAAGCCAAACGGCTAATCGCTAAACAGCTTTCCACTCCCGCCCACAAAAAAAACGCCGCCGGGAGGTCCCGAGCGGCGTTTTTCAAAAGGATCTGGTGATCAGATTAGCCTTATCAGCTTTCCTTGCCGATCTTGGCAGGGCGCTTGAGGAGATCGAGGATCTCGCGTGAAGTCAGGCGTGCGACTTCTTCTTCGTTCATGCCGAGGGCCACAAGACGGCGGCGCTGCTCGAGGCGGCGGCGGTTCTTCTTGGCGCCGCTCTTACGAGGACGGGTCTGGCACTGGTTGTTGGTTTTTCTGATGTGATTGCCCATGATTCTGGCTGTGTTTTGGGACAAAATCGCCCGTTTCAATTTTTGGGGTGGCACAGATAGTCGCGAACACCCCCCAGGTCAACCGGTAATCGGGGCTGTTTACTGGCGGCTGAAGAGGCCGGAAAAGGCCAAAATAGGCGCAGTTTATGGGAAGTAGCGGACTTTTGGGGCTTCCCGCCTGTGGGTAGATTGGGGGATGCCAGCGACATCGAACAGAGAAGCCGCCGTACCTGCCGAATTTTCGCAAGAGGAGCGCCGGGTTACCAGCCTCGAGAAAGACTTGAAGAGCTGTGTCGGCGAGGGAAGGCGTTTCCGCTCAATGCATTTGCAGTGCTCTTAAGATTATAGTGGAGTTTAGTGAGAGGAAACAATCTGAAGCATCTAAGCTTGATTCTCGAACTGAGGCGAAAATGCTTTTCCGAGGTTTGACTCACTCTATCATTCTACTACTGAAGCCATGAATCATTTCGAAAACGTGAGCGTCATCGGATTCGACGCTGATGACACGCTCTGGGTCAATGAGACTTACTTTCGTGAAGTGGAGGACAAGTTCGCGAAGATTCTCGAAGACTACGAAGTCAACGATCGAGCGATCCAGGAGCTGTTCAAGGTCGAGATCAGGAACCTGAAGAAGTATGGCTACGGGATCAAAGGCTTCGTTCTCTCGATGATTGAATGCGCTCTCGATCTGTCGAACCACACGCTGCCGCAAACCTCGATTTCCGAGATCATCAACCTGGGCAAGGAGATGATCGAGTATCCGATTGAGTTGCTGCCCGACGTGGTTGATGTGATCTCAAGATTGAAGGGCGAGTATCGACTCATCGTTGTGACGAAGGGGGATCTCCTCGACCAGGAACGGAAGCTGCAGCGCTCTAAGATTTCCCACTACTTTCACCACGTGGAGATTGTTCACGAGAAGGAGGAAGCGAACTACTCGAAGCTGTTGCGGCAGCAGGACATTGATCCCAAAGAGTTTCTCATGGTGGGCAATTCGCTCAAGTCTGATGTCCTGCCCGTGGTGGGGATCGGGGCACAAGCCGTCCACATTCCCTATCACACAACCTGGCAACACGAAGAAGCAGAACCTCAGTCTCACGAGAATGCCGACTACCTGACCCTTTCGACGATCGCTGATTTGCCGGGTTATCTTTTGACCGATTGAGGACGGAACCCGTAGGGTTGCCTGCTGATCGCTCCTAGCTCCATTTCGACAAGGAGATCGATGGGGATCGATGGGGATCGATGGGGATCTGGACGGGCGATATCGACGCCTGCACGCCGGCCGAGAATTTCGTGACCGTCATCCAGACCATTGCGGTGAAGGAGTGAAATCCGCGTTGTGCCAGCAGAAACATGGTCTGGCGGGGCATCGCAACCGCCGGGAGTGCGGGTTTCCGCTGGTGTTTCGGGGTTGAAAATGCCCGTTCCTACTCGTAGTTGCCCCTCCCAACCGGACAATTTTCGGGCTGAAATTCGTAATCATTAAGGGGATTTCGGCGTGAAACCGGTGAATAGAGATATCCCAACCCAATGACTTCAGGCGAATCAGAAACCACAGGAGCTGGTGAAACAGCGATTTCCAACCGCGAGCGTTTCCTCAAGGCGTGCCGCAGCGAGCCGCTCGACTACCCACCGATGTGGATGATGCGCCAGGCGGGTCGCTCCTTGCCGGAGTACATGGCGGTGAAGGAGAAGCACACGTTCGTCGAGATCGTGCAGACGCCGGAGCTGGCGACCGAGGTGACGCTCCAGCCGATTCGCCGGTTTGATCATGATGCAGCCATTCTTTTCAGCGACATTCTCGTGATTTGTGAAGCGATGGGACAGTCCTACGGCTTCAGCGACAAGGGCGGCATCGAGATGGAATTCAAGGTGCAGTCCGAAGCTGATGTGAACCGTCTCGAGACCGGGGCGATTCGCGAACGCCTCGACTACGTGGCCCAGGCGTTGCCCCTGATTCGGGACGGGCTCGGAGGCATGACCGCTTTGATCGGTTTCTCCGGTTCTCCGTGGACGCTGGCGAACTACATGATGGAGGGAGGCAGCTCCCGTGAATTCGTCGCGGCGAAGAACCTTCTCTACACCGATCCCAGGACGCTCAATTCCTTGCTCGAGAAGCTGACTGCTGCCTGCATCGAGTATCTCCAGATGCAGATCGAATGCGGTGTCGATGCCGTCCAGGTTTTTGATACTCAGGGCGGGGTGCTGGCTGACAATGTGTTCCACGAAGCCTCGGGCCGCTGGATGGGTGAGATCGTTTCCGCCCTGAAGGACCAGGTGCCAGTGATCATTTTCTCCAAGGGCGCGAGCGGGAACCGCGAAGCACTCGAGAAAACGGGAGCAACCGTTCTCAGTGCCGACTGGACCTGTGACCTCGCTGACTTCCGCCGTGCTTTGCCTGACAATATGGCGGTGCAGGGCAACCTCGATCCCACTCTCCTGACCACGACTCCGGAAGCTGCTGCTGCTGAAACTCAGCGCATTCTTGAACGTATGCGCGGTCTGCCCGGTCATATCTTTAACCTCGGACACGGGGTGACGCCCCAGGCGAAGATCGACTGCATCGAGGCGGTGCGGTCCACGGTAAAGAATTTTAGATGAGCCTGAAGACCATCGACGTTGATTTGATCCGGAAATTTAATGTTCCGGAGCCGCGATACACTTCGTATCCGCCGGCGACTCATTTCACCGAAGAAACGTCGAAGGACCTTCTCATCGAGAAAATCATCGCGAACAACGAGACGGCTGGTCACGAGCTTGGCCGGATCGGGGGGGGGCTTAGTTCGGGCCGTAAGGTGACTCGGCTGCACTTTGGTGGAGGTACTCCGACGTTTCTCCTGTCTGAGGAGATCCAGCGTCTCGGCGGGATATTGCAGTCGAAGTGCCAGTTTGATCCTGGTGCTGAAGCGTCAGGCGGAATTGACCCGAGCAGCCTGACCGAAGAAAGCCTGACTCGCCGTCAAACGATGGTGTGCCCGAGGTGTGATCTCGGTGCCGGCAATGCCGACAAGTCGGAGCGGTCGGGAATCGATTCCAAGGATCGCTCCACCGCTGAGATCGCTCCGTTCCACGGTCTCGAAGAAGGGGGGGGGCTGCAATGTTATGATGATTGTATTGAGGCGACCGAGCCGGGGCAGTTATTTCTCCATAATGCGGCGATGCTCTTTGACGAGTCTCTCGCTGCCGGGTCGCAGAAGGAGTATTTGAAGATGATATGAACCGCATTGCTGTCATCGGCGGCGGCATCACCGGCCTGACCGCGGCTTATCGCCTCGTCGGGCAGGGGCATGAAGTGGTCCTCTACGAAGGGGGCGAGCGCGTCGGCGGTGTCATTCAGACGATTCAACGCGACGGCTTTCTTGCTGAGTGTGGTCCTAACACATTGCTGGAGACTTCTCCGAAGATCACCGGGCTGATCAAGGATCTCGATCTCGAGAAGCGGCGTTTCGATCCGAATCCGGATTCCGACGCTCGCTACATCCTGAGAAACGGTGAACCGACCCAGATGGCTTCTTCGCCTCCGGGATTCTTTACGGGCAAACTCTTTTCGTGGAAAGCCAAGCTGGCATTGCTGCGCGAACCGTTCATCAAGCGCTCTTCCCCGGAACTGGAGGAGAGCCTGGCCGAGTTCGTGAAGCGCCGTCTCGGACAGGAGTTTCTCGACTATGCGATCAATCCCTTCGTCGCCGGCATTTATGCGGGTGATCCTCACCAGCTTTCGGTGAAAGAAGGATTCCCCAAGCTCTGGGCGCTCGAACAGGAATACGGCTCCATGATCAAGGGGCAGATCCAGGGAGCACGGGAACGCAAGAAGACCGGGACGGTCTCCAAGGACCGGGCTCCGAAGCTGTCTTTTGATGATGGTCTCCAGGTGCTGACGGACCGGCTCGGCGAAGTGATCGGTGACCGTGTCAGGCTCAATGCCGCGGTGACCGGCCTCGAGCGGGTGGGGGAGAAAAAGGTTTCAGTTCAGGCCGGTGACGAGGTTGAGACCTTCGATGCGGTCCTCCTCGCAATGCCGGCCTTCCGCCTCGCGGAACTGTCCTTTCCGGGCGGAGAAAAGTCACTTTCCGGGCTGAGTGAGATCATCTATCCGCCAGTCGCCAGTGTCGTGCTTGGCTTCAAGCGCGCTGACGTGAAGCACTCGCTCGCGGGCTTTGGTACGCTGAATCCGGAAGTGGAAGGGATGCAGACACTCGGGACGATTTTCTCCTCATCGCTCTTTCCCGGGCGGGCTCCGGGGGATTGCGTGACCCTGACCAGTTACGTGGGCGGTATGCGCTCCCCTGAACTGGCTCGTAAAGCGCCCGAGGAAATCATCGAGCTCACAGTGCAGGACTTGCGCTCCATCTACGGCGTGACGGGCGACCCGGTGTTTGAGCAGGTTTTTGTTTATCCCAGGGCGATCCCGCAATACGTGGTCGGCTATGGACGTTTTCGCAAGATGATGAGCCAGTGCGAAGAGGACCATCCCGGCGTTTTCCTGGCCGGGCATTGCCGCGACGGCATCTCATTGGGCGATTCAATCGTATCCGGTCACGACGTTGCTGAAAGGATTGGAACCTTTCTCGATTAGACCTTTAGTGTCACCCTTACCCAACCAACTGACGAATTTCCAAGATGAAGAAAAAGGGCGTATTGCTGCTGAACTTAGGCTCACCTGACTCGACCTCGGTCGCCGATGTGCGCAAGTATCTCCGCGAGTTCCTCATGGACGGTCGAGTCCTCGACGCGCCATTTCCGATCCGCTGGTTCGTGGTCCACGCCCTTATTCTTCCCAGCCGACCGAAGGAATCGGCAGAGGCTTACAGCGAAGTCTGGCTCCCCGAGGGGTCACCGCTCATCGTCACCAGCCAGCACCAGGCTGATGCGCTCCAGAAGCAGCTCGACGACATTCCCGTCGAGTTGGCGATGCGCTACCAGAACCCTTCCATCGAGGACGCCGTGGACAGGCTGCTCGCCGAGGGAATAGAGCAGCTCGTGATTCTGCCGCTCTTTCCACACTATGCGATGTCGAGCTACGAGAGCGCCCTGGTGAAGGCCGAAAAGGTACTCGCGAAGAAAGCTCCCCAGGTGGAGATCGAGGTCGTCCCGCCGTTTTACGACGATGATGAATTTGTCGACTCCATGGTGGCTTCCTCTTCGGAATACCTGAGCGAGGGTTACGACCATATTCTTTTCAGCTTTCATGGACTGCCCGAACGCCATCTCCGGAAATCGGATCCAACAGGGGAACACTGTCTCTCCTGCGAGAACTGTTGCGAAGGGGATCACCCGGCCCATAAGACCTGCTACCGTGCCCAGTGCTACAAGACGGTCGAGGCGTATGTGGAGAAAGCCGGTGTTCCGAACGAACAGTATTCTGTTTCGTTTCAATCACGGCTCGGTCGTGATCCCTGGCTGAAGCCCTACACTGATTTCATGGTGAGGGATCTGGCCAAGCAGGGAGTTAAAAAACTGCTCGTGATGTGTCCCGCGTTCGTTGCTGATTGCCTGGAAACGATTGAGGAAATCGGAATGCGCGCGAAGGAAGACTTTGTTGAGGCGGGAGGTGAGGAAATGATCCTCGTCCCTTGCGTAAACGAACACCCGCGCTGGCTCGAGGGGATGGAGACGCTGACGCGTCGCCATCTCGAGAAGCTGGGTGCTTGAAGGCCTAAGTGCCTGAGGGCGACCCTGATCAGTAAAGCCGGATGTAGGCGCTGCCCTTCGACTTGAAGGTTTTGTCGAAGGCCTCCTTGGCATTGAGTGCAAGGATAGGCTCGATACCCCATTCGAACTTGGACGGGGTGACCCTCTGGAAGATAATTTTGCCGTCGGCATTCTTCAGCAGGAAGATGAAGCCGTAGTAGTCGTAGCCGTAGCTGTAGTCACGGTCGTCGAAAGTGAAGGCCATCTTGTCGCCGCGCCACTCGTGGTTGCCACCGGTTTCGAGGTTCACCTCGTATTCGTTTTTCTGCATGACGCAGTAGGTGTCGGGGTTCTCGCAGTTGCGCCCCAGTACGAGGAGGTGGGCTTTCCCTTTTTCAAGGGAGTAGTGGATCTCGTCGTTTTCGATTGTGATCTCAAACTCGAAGGAGCCAATTCGCTCCTCATAAGCCTTCGGGTTCTGGCGGTTGGACTTGTTGGAATTGATCTCGACCTCGAGCTTCGGAATCTTGTTCTTGAGCGCTTCCTTGCGCCATTCCGCGAGGTATTCCTGGTCCGCCTGGGACAGGCTGGTGAGAGGGATCGTGAACTGCCGGTTACCGCGCTTGATGATGGCGGTGTCTGCCGTCACGGAGACAACGTCGGCCTCCATGGTGCGCCCGTCGGCTGCGGTGAACGTTCGGGATTGGACCGGTGTGATACAGAAGGTCAGGCCGATGATGATGAGTGGAATTGAGAGATGGTTCATCACAAGAAACAGACGGGTTGATGACGCTACTTTCTCAGAGATAGGTAGCAACTACTATTATAAATAGTGTAGGAATATCGTATTTCATACAGGCAAGAAATCACGATTCCTCGTTGAAGTTTGGAGGGGTGAGGGGGGCTGGCACGGGACCAGCAGCTGGGGCGTCGATCTGGTGCAGGATGACGGTGGAGCTGCGATTGCCATTAAAAGGTCGGAGTCCTGGGACAGGTTCAGATTCCGTGTATGGACGCGGAGCCGTGAGTCTTGAAAGTCCTGTCGAAAGCGGTTTTTGCTTTCATCTCCAGCAGCTTCTCGGTGCCCCATTCGAATTTGGACGGTGTGACGCGTTGGTAGATAATTGTGCCATCGGCGTTCTTAAGAACAAAGGCGAACCCGTAGTATTGGTAGCCCCAGAGAGTAGGGCTTCGGTTGTCGAATTTGTAGGCGAACTCTTCGCCCTTCCACTCGTAAGTCCCTCCGTCTTCGAGAGCGACGTCGAATGAGTTTTTCTGCATGATACAATACCGGTCCCGATGCGAGCAACTCTCACCGAGGACGATGAGTTCCGCTTTACCGCTCTCGAGTGAATAGTGAAGTTCATCGTTTTCGATAGTGACAGAAAACTCGAATGAACCGATTCGGTCATCGTAGCTATCGTTACGGTCAGATCGATCTGATTTGCCGGAGTTGATGTCGACTTCGAGCTTTGGGATTATCGTTTTCAGTTTCTCGGCTCGCCAATCCGCGAGAAACTTCTGGTCGGCTTCGGAGAGGCTGGTGAGAGGAATGGTGTATTGGCGGGTTCCACGCTTTAGAATCGTGCTGGTATTGGTGACCGAGATGACCTCGGCTTCCATGGTACGCCCGTCAGCAGAAGTGAAGGTGCGCGCCTCGACGAAACTCGCCATGGTCGAGATAATAAAAATCAGAGTGGTAAAAGGGTAGTAATTCATTCGCGGTAGTGGTTGATAGTTGATATAGATTATCAGTTCGACTTCCTGATAGGACTATTACAATTACGGCACCATGTTTGTAATGCTTTCAAAGAACGGCATAAATAGTGCCAAGTTAGGTTTCTATTTGATTCAAGAGTGCCCCATTCATATCCTCCGAAGAGAGTGCCACTCAGAATAAGAAGGAGGAATATCCAATGGGCGCGGTCTCACGCACAGAGACACGTTAGAGATCTCGTGGTCGGGGTGTCCTAAAGGGTGTCGTTGGACGCAATCAACTTCCCGGGCGCATTGCGAAAGCCTGATTTACAACTTCGTTGAGAAATTGAGACAAAAAAGGGCGACTCGTGCGAGTCGCCCTTTTTTGGTTTGAGTGGTGAGTTTTCTCCTTACTGGCACGCTTCGCACTCTTCGCCGTTCATGAGGGCTTCGAGTGAGCAGGCCTGCTTTTCGGCCTCGGTGTATTCCTTTTTCGGCTCGTCACTGCCGCCGATGCGGACTTCTTTCTTCACCATGGTGGTGGCTTTTTCGATATTGGAAGCCTGCAGGGTGCGGAGGTAGTAGGTGGTCTTGAGACCTTTGCGCCAGGCCGAGCGATACATGTGAGACAGAGTCTTCATGTCCGGGGTGGCGAGGAAAAGGTTCACTGACTGGGACTGGTCGATCCACTTCTGGCGACGGGCCGCAGCATCGACGAACCAGGTGTAATCGATCGAGAACGCAGTGGAGTACTTCTCTTTGAGGTGCTGCGGGATCTCGTCGATGTCGGTCAGCTCGCCATCGTAATACTTAAGGCGATCCACCATTTCTTCGCCCCAGAGGTTAAGCTCCTTGAGGTCGCGAACAAGATGCTGGTTCAGCACGATGAAGTCACCGGAGAGGTTGCCCTTCACGAAAAGGTTCTTGAAGGTCGGCTCGATGCACGGTGTGCTGCCCATGATGTTGGAGATGGTTGCGGTCGGAGCAATCGCAAGCACGTTGGAGTTGCGCATGCCCTGCTTCTGGATCTTCTCGCGAAGTGCGTCCCAGTCCATCTTGCCGCCGCGGGGAACGTCGACGGGCTCGCCGCGCTGCTCTTCGAGCATGTCGACGGTGTCATGCGGCATGATTCCGCGGCTCCACTTGGAACCTTCGAAGGTGGAGTAGCTGCCACGCTCGGCGGCGATGTCGCTGGAAGCTTCGTAGGCGAAGTAGGCGATGGCCTCCATGAACTCATCGTTGAAATCCACGGCTGCCTCGCTGGCGAAGGCAGTGTTGCGAAGGAAGAGCGCATTCTGCAGACCCATGACACCGAGACCGACAGGACGGTGACGCTGGTTGGCGTTGGCGGCTGCTTCGGTGGGGTAGAAGTTGATGTCGATGACGTTGTCCAGCGCACGAACGGCGGTGGAGACGGTCTCCTTGAGCTTCACGAGATCGAGCTCGCCCTCGTCAGTGAGGTGGGAGTCGAGCACCACGGAACCGAGGTTGCAGACCGCAGTCTCATCCTGGGACGTGTTGAGGGTGATCTCGGTGCAGAGGTTGGAGCTGTGGATCACACCGGCGTGGTCCTGGGGGCTGCGCACGTTGCACGGATCCTTGAACGTGATCCAGGGGTGACCGGTTTCGAAGATCATCTTGAGCATGCGCTTCCAGAGATCGATGGCCGGGATTTCCTTGCCATACATCTTGCCGGCCTTGGCGTCGGCTTCGTACTGCTCGTAGCGCTCTTCGAAGGCCTTGCCGTAAAGGTCGTGCAGGTCGGCGGTTTCGTTGGCGCGGAAGAGGGTCCAGTTACCGCGGGCTTCCATGCGCTTCATGAACAGGTCCGGAATCCAGTTCGCGGTGTTCATGTCGTGAGCACGGCGACGCTCGTCACCGGTGTTCTTACGCAACTCGAGGAAGTCATCGATATCGTTGTGCCACGATTCGAGGTAAGCACAACCGGAACCGCGGCGCTTACCACCCTGGTTCACCGCCACAAGCTGGTCATTGTGCAGCTTGAGGAAAGGAATAACGCCCTGGCTCTCGCCGTTGGTGCCCTTGATGTAGCTGCCGGTTCCGCGAACGGAGGTCCAGGAGCCACCGAGACCGCCGGCCCACTTGGAAAGGTAGGCGTTGTCGGCGATACCGCGCTGCATGATGGACTCGATGCTGTCGTCGACCTTGTAGAGGTAGCAGGAGGACAACTGGCTGTGCAGAGTGCCGGAGTTGAACAGCGTCGGAGTGGATGAGCAGAAACGACGGCTGGAGTAGAGACGGTAGAGGTCAATGACGCGACCTTCGGCGTCGTCCTTTTCGTCGATCATCAGGCCCATGGAAACTCGCATCCAGAAAAGCTGGGGAGCTTCGATGCGGCGGTGCTTCTCCTCGGTCTTGTCGATGATGAGGTAGCGGTCGTAAAGGGTCTGAATGCCGAGGTAGTCAAAGTCGAGGTCGGCAGTCGGATTGATCGCGTCAGCGAGGCGGTCGAGGTTGTATTCGAGCAGGCGCGGGTGAATGCGCTCGATCTCGGTGCCGCGAACGAGGTTCTGCTTGAAGGCCCGGCGGTGGAATTCACCGAGAGAGCGGACGCCGTCACGGACGATGTCCCACTCGAGGACTTCCTCGTAGATGTAGGTGAGAAGGATGCGGCCGGCGAACTTGGCGAAGTCACCGTCTTTTTCGATGAGGCTCTTGGCGTTGAGGATGACCGTTTTCTTGAGGTCCTCTTCGCTCATCTCGTTGAAGAAAGCGCGGCGGAGTTCCTGCTCGATTTCCTCGGCGGTGAGGCAGAGGTCGAGGCCGGTCATGGCGAAGTCGATGCGCTTGCGCAGGTCGAGGCCGTCCCAAAGGTCGCTGGAACCGTCGGCCCGATTCACCACGATCATGGATTCCTGGGTGGATTCCAGTTCGAGAGTCTGTTCTTCCTCTTCCTGGCTGCGCTCAGCCGCACGGTGGGCGCGATAAAGGATGTATGCCTCGGCCACTTTGAAGTGACCCTGGCGCATCAGCTCTTCCTGGACGCGGTCCTGGAGCTCTTCGATGCGAATGAATTCCTGCCCGCTGCGGGCGAGGCGGTCGGTCAAAGCCTTGGAGACTTCCTTGGCCGGTGAAGAGTCCATGCCCAGCGAGAGGAAGGCGCTCCGCACGGCGACTTCGACTTTGTTGGGCAACCAGGCCACCACTTCCCCGTTGCGGCGGATCACTTTGCAAACCGGCTTTTCACTGCCGCCTTCGAGAGAAAACTCAGGCTCGGTTTTCTTGCGACGGATGAGAAGACTCTTGGCGACGTCGTGCGCGTTCTGGCGAACGAGGGCCTGCTCAATAATAGAGGTGAGTTCTTCACCGGAGAGAAGCACCGGGGCGTCGGTGTCTTCGCTGCTCACCTTGGTGTGAAGCATTTCAGAGACAGATGCCACGATGTTGGCGACGAGCTGCTGGTTGGACTCGTTGAAAATGTCGTCCTGCTTTCGGGAGAGGGCGAGGTCAGTCACCGCTTTACCCACAGTTTCCGCAATCTGTTCAACGCTGAGTTCCGACTGCTCGTTGCCCGCCTGGACATGGATTCGTGAAGCAGGAAGCGCCGGTGCCTTGGCCATCTCACCCCAGTTGAATCGGGGCTTCATATCTTCGGGCGTCTCGGCAGCGCGTTGGAGTTCGATATCTTGTTCGATAAAGTTGCGGGTAATCATTGTGCGGATGGGGATGTGCGGTTGGGTGTTAAGTTCGGGGAATGGGGGTTCTGTGTCTGTTAGTGTCGGTTCGTGGACACAACAGGGTCAAGTGATTCACCTAACCCTGTTGGTCGAAAGGACTATAGTTCGTCGTCGTCGACGGCAGAAAGAGCGGATGCCTTCTGGTATTCGGTAACGCGCTGCTCGAAGAAGTTGGCTTCCTTCTTGATGTCCATGGTCTCGGCGAGCCACGGGAACGGGTTGGAAATGCCGGGGTTGATGGGGTTGAGACCCACACCCTCGAGGCGGCGGTCAGCGATGAAATCAATGTACTGGCAGAACTCCTCAGCATTGAGGCCAACCTGGCTGACAGGGAGGCAGTCGTTGATGAATTCTTTCTCCAGGGCGATGGCCTGCTTCATGGTCTCGACGAGATCGGTTTTGAACTCGTCGGTCCAGATTTCCATGTTCTCGCTGATGAGATCCATGAAGAGGTTGCGGAGCAACTCGATGTGGTTGGATTCGTCACGCAGGGTGTAGCGGAACATCTGGCCGATACCGGGGAACTTGTTCTGGCGGTAGAGGCTCAGGATCATTCCGAAGAGACCGTAGAACTGAGTGCCCTCCATGCACTGGCCGAAAAGGAAAACGTTCTTGGCGAAGAGCTTCTTGTTCTCGGGATCGGTCAGATCCATGTCGCGGCGGACCGAGTGGGAAATGTTGGAGACGAACTCGTTCTTCTTCTTGATCGTGGGGATCTGCTCGAACATGGCCTCACACTCGTGCGGGTTGATGCCGAGAGAGGAGATCATGTAAAGAAGGCTGTCTGCGTGGATGTTTTCTTCGTGAGCGTGACGGCCGAGAACGAGCTTGAGCTCAGGAGCGGTGACTTTCTCGCGGATCACGTGGAGAACGTTGTCACCAACGATGCCTTCGGCAGCGGAGAAGTAGCCGATGCCCATGCGGATGATCCAGCGCTCGGAGTCAGACAGGTCACTGCCCTGCCACTGCTCGATGTCTTTCTGCATCTGGATGTCCTCAGGCTCCCAGTGGTTGGCCTTCATCTTGCCGTAAAGGTCATAGGCCCACGAATATTTCAGGGGCAGAAGATTGAAAGCTTCGGTTTGTCGTCCGTTGATGATCTTTTTGGCAGCGAAGGCTTCTTCAGCCTTGGCCTGGTCGAGGACGAAGTGGCGGTCTCCAATTTTGAAGCTTTTTTCCATAATGTGTGGGTACGGGTATTAAGTTTGAGGATGAAGGATGGTTAACGGTATTTGGAGAGAAAAATCTCTCTAAGGCAGATAAAATGTCTAATTTCCAGAGTTTCAGTGACAAGCGTCAAAAACAGGCGGTTATTTGGGAAAAAGACAATTTACATAGTGCACTTCAGTTACGTCAGAAACACCATATCTGGGTGCGCAGAAATCAGAGTGCACAATATGTAGTGGTCGTTCAAGGCTATTTTGACAATTTCGCCAATTTTTTTCGCCACATCCACAAGATCAGCGAAATCGTTGCCAAACCACCCAAAAATCGTTTCGGAATTGTTAAAGTTCCATAGTAGCTGACAGTCAGTGAGCCACGATGAATCTCCGGAGAAATTCCGTGATTTTGACGCGAAAAAAGGGGCGAATCCGTTTGAATTCGCCCCTCGAATTGAGTTCTCGGGGAAGGATCAGCCGGCGAAGCGCGCGGCGACTGCGTCCCAGTCAACGACATTCCAGAAAGCGTCGACGTAATCGGGGCGACGGTTCTGGTAGTTGAGGTAGTAGGCGTGCTCCCAGACATCGAGTCCAAGAAGCGGTGTGCAACCGCAGCAACCAGCGGCTTCACCCATGATGGGGTTGTCCTGGTTCGGTGTGCTGGTCACAGCGACAGAGCCGTCTTCTTTCTTAACAAGCCAGGCCCAACCGGAACCGAAGCGGGTCAGAGCAGCTGCTTTGAAAGCCGCCTTGAATTCGTCGAGAGAACCGAAAGCTGCGTCGATTGCAGCAGCAAGGTCGCCGGAAGGCGCACCGCCGCCGTTGGGGCTCATGCTGGCCCAGAAAAGGGAGTGGTTGGCGTGGCCGCCACCGTTGTTGCGAACGGCACCGCGGATGCCTTCGGGAACAGAGCCGAGATCAGAGATAAGGTCTTCGATAGACTTGGCTTCAAGATCGGCATTGCCTTCCAGCGCGTTGTTGAGGTTCGCGATGTAGGTAGCGTGGTGCTTGCCGTGGTGAATGCCCATAGTTGCCGCGTCGATATGAGGCTCGAGAGCGTCCTGGGCGTAGGGGAGTTCGGGTAGTTCGTGTGCCATAGTCTTTGTGTGTCTTGTGATTGGTTCTGGTTGGGTATGGAAAAGAGAAATTCTGTCCGGCTCCAATGAGAAACGGTTGGGGCAAAATGTCAAAAACCGTTACGCGCTGAAATGCGTTTTTTCCGCTGTTTTTTGGGGGAAGACAGGCCGAAGGGGAATGCCCGGGGCCGGAAGGGGAGCAGAGAAGCGAGGCGCTGGGAGATTTGGAGGCGCCTAGCGGTCGAGGTGGAACTCGACCCTCCGTGTCTAAAGTGCCAGAAGTCTTGGTCTCTCGCCTCAGAACAGGAACACCGGCGGGGGTACGACGACGAATGCTCCACCGTTCTGGGCGAGGTCGACGCCTTCAGATTCCTCGATCGTGGTCACGGTGTCGTTTTCGAGCTCGATGGTGACGCGACCGGATTCGACCTCGATGTAAGTGGTGGTATTGAATGGAACTCCGAAGGAATCGTAGCTGACACCGGTCCGGGGGACGCGCTCGTAGGCGATGAATTCGAGGGTATCGGTTCGACCCTCCTGGGTGACCTTGGAGGCGCGCTTGTCAGGTGGGCCGATGGAAGCGACGACTTCATCCAGGGTCATGCCGAGGGCGACCTGGTGATTGTCGATCAGTTCCCTGACAACCACGTAGCGGTCATAAAAGGCCTGGAGGTTGGCTTCGAAGTCTTCGGGCAGGCCCTCGACCGCTCCCTTGCTGACCCATCCGGCAATCTGGCCCTGCTTGGCCTTGGCCCGGATGCGGTAAGCCTTTTCGCTGACGGCCAGGAGGACCGCATTCTGGTTGGGGGTCACGTTGCCGAGCCAGCGATCCGCGGAAAGCGTCGAGTAGGCGGGGGCAGATGTGGAAACGCGAACGACGACATCGTTCACGACCATGCCTTCGAGGTAGATGGCGCCCTCTTCTTTGACAAGTCGACTGGTGGTTCGGTCTTCCTTTTCGATGGTGACGATGCCGGGACGTCGCAACTGGGCCTGCAGGGCAGGTAGAAAGAGGAACGAAGCGATGAGCAACGCGGTAAAAGCTCGAATGTTCATGACAACCAGGGAGTAGAGATGGGCGGGCC